>PKXR01000101.1 GCA_003133485.1 Candidatus Dormiibacterota bacterium | reverse complement strand
GGGTTCATGGTCCCGACCAGGATGAAACGGGACGGATGCCACACGGAGATCCCCTCCCGCTCGACCACGTTGACCCCCATGGCCGCGGCGTCCAGCAGCACGTCGACGATGTGATCATCGAGCAGGTTGACCTCGTCCACGTACAGGATCTGGCGATTGGCCTCGGCCAGCACCCCGGGCTCGAAGCGCCGCTGCCCGGAGTGGATCGCTGCCTCCAGGTCAATCGAGCCCACCACCCGATCCTCGGAAGCGTTGATGGGAAGTTCGACCACCCGCATCTGGCGCCGGATCACCTCCAGCTCCTCGCCGGCCGCCAGCCGGGCCTGGCAATCGGAGCACATGCCGTCGCCCTTGGGAGCGCACCCGAAGTGGCAGCCGACCACGACCTCCAGCTCGGGGAGGAGGCGGGCCAAAGCTCTGACCGCGGTTGACTTCGCAGTGCCCTTCTCGCCCCGAATCAGAACGCCCCCGATCGCCGGGTTGACCGCATTCAGCTCCAGAGCCAGCCGCATCTGGCCTTGACCCACCAGCGCGGTGAACGGATAGACGGTGCGCAGCTCAGCCACCGGGAGATTGTCTCAAAGGGCGCTGGCACGGCCCGCAGTGATCGGTTGGCGGAGGGCCTCCGCGACCGGCCGGAGGATCGCGCCCTCGGAGAGGTCGAAGAGTCCGAAGTAGGCGGCCCCCATCCGCTCGGCCAAGTCGACACAGGCATTGAAGTTGTGGCCGGAAAAGCGGGAGGATCCCGAGCCGCTGCTTCGGGAACTCACCGGCTGCGGGAGATGATCGCGCGAGGAGTCGATCACCAGCGCCCGGATCCCGTCGCGCCGGATCTGGTCCGCCAGCCGCTGCGCCTCCAGGAGGGGCTCCTCACCGCCGAAGCTGATGTTGCCCCGGCCATCGCTGATGAGCACCAGCAGCGGCAGCACGTCGGGGTCGCGCCGACGCTCGGTCTCAATCAAATTGAGCGCGGCGGTCAGCCCATGGGTGAGCGGAGTGGTCCCTCCCACGGCGATCCGAGTCAGATGGCGCTCGGCCAGATCAACACTCGCAGTTGGTCGCAGGATCACCTGGGCGGTGCGGCCGGAGAAGGATATGAGCGAGACCCGGTCTCGGCGCACGTAGGCGTCTTTAAGCAAGGCGAAGATGGCGCTCCGAGTAGCGTCCATGCGCTGCTCCGCGTCCATGCTGGCCGAGGCGTCCACGGCGAAGACGATCAGATTCCCGATACGGCGCTGGCGCACCTTCTGACGCAGGTCTTGTCGCTCCAGCTGGAGCTTGCGACTGTCATCCTCGGACCGGGCTCGGCGCGCGACCTGGTGGGGAGCTGCGGCGCGCAGGGTGGCATCGAGAGCCAGATCGGTGGGGTGCTCCACCTCGCGGGCGCCCACATAACGCCCACGACGATCCCGAGAAGTGGTCTGGCTCCTCCGACCGCTGCCGCGACGCCGCATCCTCTCTCTGGGCAGCTGGATCCGCCCCACCTCGAATCCCTCTTCCACCTCAACTGGCTGGGCGGTCGCCGGACCCGGGCGGGAATCTGTGCTGCCCCCTAGGTCGGCAGCCGCCTCGGCCTCGCCCTGGGGCGAACCTTCACCCTCCGCGTCCCCGATCTCCGAGGTCGCCTCCCCGGCCGGCCCGGACTCACGGTTGGGGTCCGGGACGCCTGCCTCGGTGGGAGGGGCAACTAGCTCTGTAGGTGCCTCGCTGATACCGGCGGGAGCCTCCGTCAGGCTGCCTCCTAGGGAGCGCCGGCGATGCACCAGGGCGAGCTCCGCGACGTCCGCTAGGTCGGCCAAGCCCACCACCAACCCGTCGGGATCGGGTGGTTCAGTCAAGGCGGCTTGGAGGGCCCGACGAGCTTGGGCGGCCCGGACCAGGACTAGGTCGGAGCGGTGGCCGATCACTTCCTGGTCTACGCTCATCGCGGCCGCCATCCGAACCACCAGCTCCGGGGTGTCGAGCTGGCGGAGCAGACCCCGGGCCCGCTCTATCCGGTCGGCCAGCCCACGATCCTCTTCCGGCATTTGGGTTGTCTCCGCATCCCGGCTCATCACCTCGACCCGGTCCTCCAGACGGCGCAGCCCGGCTACCTCTACGCAGAGCCCGAAGCGGTCCAAGAGCTGCGGCCGCAGGTCGCCCTCCTCGGGGTTCATGGTCCCGACCAGGACGAAGCGCGACGGATGAGTGATGGAGATCTCCTCCCGCTCCACGACGTTGAGGCCGGAGGCGGCCGCGTCCAGAAGCACGTCGACGAGGTGGTGCTCTAGGAGGTTCACCTCGTCGACGTACAGAACTTGGCGGTTAGCCTCGGCCAGAAGTCCCGGCTGGAAAGCGCGCCGCCCCTGCCGAAGCGCCGATTCCAGATCAATCGACCCAACGATCCGGTCTTCAGAAGCGCCCAAAGGCAGTTCCACCACCCGAGTGGGGCGGACAACCACAGGCAGCTCCTTCCCTTGAGCCAGCCGAGCGGTGCAGTCTTCGCATCGGTCGGGACCGCGGGGGGAACAGTGGTACGGGCAGTCCCTAACCTGCTCCTGGGTGGGCAGGATTGACGCCAGGGCGCGCACCAGCGTCGACTTCGCCGTCCCGCGCTCGCCGCGGATCAAGACCCCACCGATTCGGGGCTCGACCGCCGCCAGCAAGAGGGCCAGCTTCATCCGACCCTGGCCGACGACCCCAGAGAAGCTGGACGTCTCCAGGTGACCCGACCGCATCTTGGCGTCGTACAGCTGGACAGACATGGGCTACGCGAGGTCACCTGGGACGGCACCGATACGCTCCGCCCAGCGCGCCGGCAACTCGACCGATGTTTCCACTTCCGCGACCCGGATTCCGCAGGTGGCGCGCACGGCACAGTCCCGAGGACTGGCTGAGGAAGCTCGAGCACTCACTTCAAAGAGCGCCACGGCGGCCGCCCCTGGTTCACTCCAGCCGGCGGACTCCCGCAGCTCGCCGACAACCCGCCGACCATCCACCTCAAACCACAGCTCGGGTGGTCGGTCGTCGGCTCGGGTCCCCTGGGAACGATCTGTCGAGCCCGAGCGAAAGAGCAGCCAGCTGAGCGCTGCCCCTGCATTTGGCCGCCAGAGCGCCTCCCGGTCCTCGGTCTCGACTCCCGCCAAGGTGTGCGTTTCATCGAGCGCCAGGCCCGGGCCCGCTACCGGTTTCAGGTCAACAACTTCTGTGCTCACGTCCCGATATGGTAGGTCTGAAAGTTGCGGCGGCCCTAGCCATCGTTGTCGAACGCGCACGGGAGCCTCTTGAGTACACCCTTCAATGGCGGCGTCGGGATCATCGGCGGCACCGGTCCCATGGGCCGAGGGCTGGCGGCTAGGTTCGGGCAGGCGGGCCTGGACGTGCTGCTTGGTTCCCGCGACCCCCAGAGAGCGGCCGAAGCTGCCGTAGGCATANNGGCATCCAGGAGCAGTTCGGAGCTGGGGCTGGCTTTGTCCAGGGAGGCAGCAACTCCGAGGCCGCCGCGTACGGGGAGCTGACGCTGCTGACCGTGCCCTACGACCCCGGCTCCCAGCTGGTCGCCCAGCTGGGGGAGTTGCTGCAAGGGCGGGTGCTGGTCTCCACCGCCGCGCCGATGGAATTCCGCTTGGGGATCGCCCACCCGATTAGGCCGGAGGCCGGATCCGCGGCCCAGGAGGTCGCCCAAACGTGTCTGGGTGCGTTGGTGGTGGGCGCCTTTCACACGGTTAGCGCGCCCACCCTCGGGCGAGTGGAGGTGCCGCTCGACGAGGACGTGATCGTCACTTCGGATCATCCCGCTGCCAAAGCACTGGCGATCCGCCTCGTAGAGGTTGTTCCCGGCCTGCGCGGAGTGGACGGCGGTGGCCTGGTCAACGCCGGCTTCAGCGAGGGCCTCACTCCTTTCCTGATCAGGCTCAACCGGCTGCATCACACCAACACCGGGATTCGNNGATGTGCCCCTACCTCGAGCCGACCGTGCGGCGACGGTCACCTCGCTGCTGGCTCTGCCGATCCGGACCGCCCGCCTCTCGCTGGAGCCCCTTGCCTTCCACCACATAGACGAGTTGAGCCGCGTGCTCTCCGACCCTCAACTCCACCAGTTCATCGGCCCGACCAACCAGCCGGACTTGCGGCTAACTTTGGAGCGCCAGCTGCGGGGCTCACCGTCCGAGGCCGTCAGCTGGTGCAACTGGGCTGTCCGGCTCGCTATGGAGGACTGCCTGGTGGGAGCCGTTCAGGCGACCGTCTTCTGCCACCGGGACCGGCTTTCGGCAGAGGTCGCCTGGGTGCTCGCGGTGGCCTGGCAGCGTAGGGGGCTAGCCCAGGAAGCGGCCCGGGCCTTGGTGTCATGGCTAGCCGAGTTCGACGTCCAAACCGTGGTTGCTTACATCCACCCGCAACACGCAGCCTCGCAGGCGGTGGCCCGGGCGATGGGGCTGGTACCGACCAAGGATTGGCGGGCGGGGGAGGTCGCCTGGCACGCAGGGCTTGGCCGGTCCCGACCCTGACCAACCCCTAGCCCCCTCATTGAGCGAACCCCTCGCTCAGATGTGGATCGCCAGACCCTCAGCCGCCAGGGCGGCCTCCTTCAGGCTCTCGCTCAGGGTGGGGTGGGCATGCACGAGCGCCTCGAACTGCTCGGCCTTGACGCCGGCCCAGGCGGCCATGACCATCTCCGGGAGCAGCTCGGTCACCTCAGCCCCGATGGCATGGGTCCCCAACAGCTGGCCGGAATCCGCATCGACCACCGTCTTGATGAAGCCCACGGTATCGCCCATTGCAATCGCCTTGCCGCTAGCGCTAAATGGGAACTTGCCGATCCGCACCTGGTGGCCCCGCTCCTTGGCCTGCTCCTCTGTGAGACCAGCGGAGGCCACCTGGGGCTGGCAGTATGTGCAGCGAGGTACTTGGATCGGGTCCAGCGGCTTCACCTCGCGACCGGCTGCGGTCTCGACCGCGATGACGCCCTCGGCACTAGCGGCATGGGCGAGCAGTGGTGGCCCATTGACATCTCCGATGGCGAACACTCCGGGAAGATTGGTCCGGAGGTGGTCGTCCACCTTGATGAAGCCACCCTCGACCGTCACCCCCAGCTCCTCCAGGCCCAGCTTCTCGGTGTTGGCAGTGACCCCCGTGGCGGTGAGGACCATCTCCCCCTCCACCACTTCTCCGTTCTCCAGATGAAGCCTCCATCCGTCACCCCCCCGTTCGGAGCGCTGGATCAACGATCCGGTTCGGACCTCGATCTTTTGGCGTTCGAACTGCCGGGTCAACTCCTTGGAGATCTCCACATCCTCCTGGGGCAGGAGCCACGGCAGCGCCTCCACCAAGGTCACCTGGACGCCGTAGGACGAATAGACGTAAGCGAACTCCGCCCCGATGGCACCGCCACCTACGATCACGCAGCTTTTGGGGAGCTGGCGCAGCTCGAGCGCCTCCCGAGAGGTGAACACAGTTTTGCCGTCTGGCTCCAGTCCTGGGAGGGTCTTGGGACGAGCGCCGGTGGCGATGACGATCTGGGAGGCGACCACCTGTTGACCGGAGGGGGTTACCTCCAAGGTCTGTTCCGAGAGCAGCCGGGCTCGGCCATGAACTACCTCGACTCCGTTTTTGCGCATCAGGAAGGCGACTCCTTGTACCAGCTTCCCCACCACCTCGCGGCTGCGAGTGATGGCGGAGTCGAAGTCGGCCACGACCTCACCCCGGCTGATCCCGAACCGATCAGCCTCCTGGACCAGGTGCAGGATTTCTGCGTTGCGGAGCAGCGCCTTGGACGGGATGCACCCCCAGTTGAGGCAGACACCACCCAGAGTTTCCGCCTCCTCGACCAGAGTTACGTCCATCCCCAGCTGGGCCGCCCTGATGGCGGCCACGTAGCCNNCCGACGATCGCCAGGTCCTTCACTGGGGCCGCCCCGGGGGACGCCGGGGCGCTGCTGACCGACTCACACTAGGCACGCCGTGGGGTGCTCCAGCAGCCACCGCAGGTACGCCAGCGCCTCTGCTCCTTGGGCCCCGTCAGTGACCCGATGGTCGATGGCTAAGGTCAGCGCCATCAGGTGGCCCGGCACGAGCTGGCCGTCTTCCACTACCGGTACCTCGCGCACTTCACCTACCGCCAGAACGCTACCCTGGCCCGGGGTGATGATGGCGGCGAACTGGCTGACCCCGAACATGCCCAGGTTGCTGATCGCGGTGTGACCGCCAGAGAGCTCCTCCGGGCGCAAGCGACCGGTCTTGGCCCGGGCCGCCAGGTCATGGGTCTGACGCGAGAGGTCGGCAAACGTCACCGACTCCAGGCCGCGCAGCACCGGCGCCACCAGGCCGTCGGGGAGGGCCACCGCCAGTGCGATGTTGCTCTGGGAGAAGCGGCGGACGCCCGGGCCGATCCAGGCGGCATTGAGGCTCTGGTGGCGCTGCAGGGTGAGGGCCATCGCCCGGACGATGAAGTCGGTCACCGAGAACTTCGGCAACTCCACATCACCCAGCTGATTCAGCTGCTGGCGCAGTTCGAGGAGGGTCCCCATCCGCGCCTCGGTGGTGAGGTGGAAGTGGGGGATGGTGAGATTGGACTCGGCCATGCGCCGGGCGATCGCCTCTCTCATCCGAGAGAGGTTCAGCGGCTCCGACGGATCACCCGGATCGATCGGTAGCACAACCCCTGCCGGCACGGCAGCCACAGCGCTGACCCCACCGCGCGCGGCCGCCTCCACGTCTTCCGCCTTGATGCGGCCTTCCGGGCCGGTGGGCCGGACGCTCTCCAGCTGGATCCCCAGCTCCCTCGCCCGCCGGCGGGCTAGGGGGCTCGCTTTGACCCGACCTCCGGCGGCGACTGGCCGGCCGGCGGGTACTGGTTCCTGGGCGTGGCCCGTTAGCTGCTGGGCCCAATCTGGCACCGGGGTGGATCCAGGGACGGCTTCCTGAGACTCCGTTACCGGGACGGCTTCTTTCTTCTTATTCGGCTTGGCCGCCGGGCCGTCGCCGGGCGGTGGCTCCTCAGCGGTTGGCGTAGAACCGTCCGCCGCTGGGGACTCGTCGGGGGCGAGCGGTTCCTCCGAGACTTCCTCGGCGGCGTCGGCGATGATCGCGATTGGCTGTCCGACCGGCACCTTCGCGCCGGGCTGGACGAGAATCTTGCGGAGCACTCCGCTGGCGTAGGCCTCGATGTCGATGTCGGCCTTCTCGGTGGCGATGCTGGCGATCACGTCGCCGCGCTCCACCGTCGCCCCCTCCTCCACCATCCAGCGGTTGATGGAGCCCTCGGTCATGTCGTACCCCATCTGGGGCATGGTCACTTGGTAGGCCATCAGTTGAGCCGCCGGACGGCTTCCACCACCTGATCGCTGGTCGGCACCAGCACCTTTTCCAACTGCCGTGAGTAAGCCATGGGGATGTCGCGCATCGCCACCCGTTGGATAGGCCCGTCGAGGTCGTCGAAGCAGCGATCCTGAATCTCGCTGAGGAGGTCAGCGCCGAATCCGCCAGTACGCCAGTCCTCGCCGCAGACCACGACCTGGTGGGTGCGCCGGACCGAGTTCACCACTGTCGGGTAGTCGACTGGTCTGAGAGTGCGCAGGTCGATCACCTCGCAGGAGATCCCGTCGTCGCGCTCCAGGACCTCGGCCGCCTGGAGCGCTTGGAGGAGCATCCGGGAGTAACCAACCACGGTCACGTCGTGGCCCTGGCGCACCACCTTGGCGCGGCCGATAGGGATCTCATCCTCTTCGTCCGGAGCCAGTTCGGGGACTTCCCCCTTGGTGCTGTACAGCAGGCTGTGCTCGATGAAAATGACCGGATCCGGATCCCGGATCGAAGCCAGCAGCAGCCCCCGCGCGTCGGCCGGGGTGGCAGGCATCACCACCTTGAGGCCTGGCAACGAGGCGAACCAACCCTCGAAGGTCTG
This sequence comes from Candidatus Dormiibacterota bacterium, assembly GCA_003133485.1. The sequence goes on along the minus strand of PKXR01000101.1, from coordinate 5,518 downwards.
CGAGTGGGTGGGGCCAAGCTGGCCGAAGCCGGAGACGGTCCTCACCACCAGGGGTACCGACCACTGACCCCCGAACATGTAGTGGAACTTGGCGGCGCTGTTGACGATCTGGTCCAGCGCCAAGAGGGCGAAGTTGACGGTCATCAGCTCCGCCACCGGCAGCAGTCCACCCATGGCCGCCCCGACGGCGAAACCCACAATGCCCGCCTCGGCGATGGGAGTTTCCATCACCCGCTTGGACCCGAATTCGTCGATCAGCCCTTTGGTCACCGCGTAGGACCCGCCGTACCCGGTGATGCTCTCTCCCATCAGGATCACCCGCTCGTCACGCAGCATCTCGTCCCGAAGAGCACTCCGCACCGCCTCCCGGTAGCTGACCATCGCCATCTCAGCGCCCTGCCTTCTTGACATGGGGCAGGGGCTCGAGGTCGACGAGCTGGACGTCTGCGACCGAGGAACTGACCGCGGCCTCGGGATCGATCGGCTTGGCGTAGATCCCGCGACCAACCTCGGCCGGATCAGGCCAGGGCGACTGGTCGGCGAAGGCGACCGCGTCCAGCATTTGCTGCTCCACCTCCTCGTTGATCTGGGCCAGCTCCTTCGGGCTACAGATCCGATGCTTCACGCAGAACTCGCCGAACCGGAGAATCGGGTCCTGGGTGCGCCAGCGCTGGACCTCAGCCTTGTCCCGGTAGAGTTCGGGGTCGGCCATCGAATGTCCCCGGAAGCGATAGGTGAGCGCCTCCACGAAGAAGGGCCCCTTGCCGCTGCGACAGTGTTCCGCCGCCTGCTGGATAGCCGAGTAGACGGAGAGAATGTCCATGCCATCGCACTGCACTGCCGGCATGGTGTAGCCCTCGGCCTTGATCTTCATCTCGTTGACAGGAGACTCTTCGGCTAAGGTCGCGCCCATCCCATAGAGATTGTTCTCGCAGATGAAGATGATGGGCAGGTTCCAGAGGGCGGCCATGTTGAGTCCCTCATGGAAGATCCCATTGCCAGTGGCGCCGTCGCCGAAAAAGTCCAGCACGATCTGGTCGCGCTGCTGATACTGCATAGCGTAGGCCATGCCTGCTCCGATGGGGATGTGCGAGCCGACGATGGCGTAGCCGCCCCAGAAATTGCGCGAGGCATCGGCCAGGTGCATGGAGCCGCCCCGACCGTGACAGAGGCCGTCCTCGCGGCCGAAAAGCTCCGCCATGCAGAGCTTGGGGTCGCAGCCGCGGGCCAACGCGTACCCATGGTCCCGGTAGTGGCCGAGCACGTGGTCGTCCTCCCGGCCGGCATTGAGGGCCCCCACCGCAACCGCCTCTTCCCCGATGTATAGATGGAGAAATCCGCCAATTTTGGCCTGGGCATAGGCCTCGGCCGCGTGGTCCTCGAAGCGCCGGATCAGCACCATCTGCCGGTACATGTGCCGACACTGAGCGGGGGTCAGCCCCAGGGGCAACTCCGCCCCCACAGGTCGGCTGGCGATCCGCTTGGGGCGGGCGCGCCGCGTCCCCGAGGTGGCAGCCATGGGGTAAGTTTAGGAGGTGCGCTGAGGTCGCGCCCCCAGACTCAGGCACCAGTCGACCAACGCGACGTTTTAGACGGCTAAATGAACTCCGGGAGCGTGCCGCATTCTCGGCAATTTCCCATTGAAAAGTCGCCGATTTTGGCGTATACTCCAAAAAGCGTCGCTGGTGATTGCTGCGCTGCCAGGTGGCGGGGAGCACCGGGTAACCAGGTTGCGTCCGTCGTCGTTGGAAAGATCGAGAGTCCCAGCGCAAGGGGCCTTCGACGCCGACCAGCATCGAGCCTTGCGCTCCAAGGAAATACCCCCAAATGATGACTCCAGACAGAGACAATCGGTTCCGCACCACCCGTCGTGAAATCCTTCGTCGGCAACACGACGGGTTCTCGCGGACCCGCATCCTGCGCCGCTACCGGTCCCACTTAGAGCATTTGGACCGCGTCCTGGCGGACCTAGAGGACGCTCGGATCAGGGAGCGTCGGGTGGTTCCGCCCCAAATCACCGAGCGCTTGCGGCAGACTGAGGTCGCTCAGGAGGACCCGGATCTGGCCCAGGTCGTCTCCACCAGCCGACCCAGTATCGACCGGGTTCAGGACGCCGTTTTCGACGCCCAGGGACGGATCATGGTCGAGGTGAGCCGCCTCCTGGGGCAGCCCGACTGGGTGAGCATCGAAGCTGAGGAAGGCGAAGCGCTGGAGCTAGAGACCGCCCGTCACTGATCGTCCGCCGCCGGGCTTGCCTCCGGCTGGAGATCTGGGTCCGACAGGCTGAACGCCCGGGCGAGTTCCACGACTTTCGCCTGGTCGCGCAGAGCCTTACGGCTGCGCGCGGTTTCCTGCTGGCGGGGCCTGACCGCCAGGTGGGCTCGGTCGGCAAGCCGCTCGGCTTCCCTTGACTGGCGCACCTGACTGAGCCGATCCCATTCGGCGACCTCCGCCTCCACCGCCGCCACCGGATCGCCGCCCTCCCCCTCCGCCATCTCCGCTAGCTGTCGCTGCAGCCGGGCCATCCGTGCCGCCGGCAACCTGGACCTGGCACTCAGCAAGGTGGACGCCAGCCGGGCTTCGCTCTGCCGCTGGTCGCGATGCTCGCTCTCGGATTGAACCTCCGTGGTACGCGCCTCGCGGAGGGCCAACTGCGCTCTGCCGAGCAGCTCCCGATAACCGTCCGACAGTTCGGCGTAGGCCCCTGCCGTGGCCCTTTCGGCGAGTCCCGCCGCCGCGGCCACCAGATCCTCCACCGCCTGGATGGCCCCGAGCTGCTTCAGCTGGGGGAAGATGAAGACGCCGCACTTGCGGTCTAACTCGATGAAGGCCTGAAGCGCCTCCACGGGCAGCTGGGCATGCTCCGGGGCGGGCAGCACGGTGCCGGTCGTTAGCAAGGCCGGTTGTTCGGATTCGGTCAAGCCCCAGCGAGCCCCGACAGCTGACCCCGACCCATTAGCTCGAGCAGACATCGCACCCCCACCCTGGTACCCCCCGGGGCTTTGAAGACGGAGGTGCCGGCAACCAGCACGGTGGCTCCCGCCTCCAGGCAGGCAGGGGCGGTATCCGGACCCACCCCGCCGTCCACCTCGATATCGCAGCTCAGTTGCCGTTCCTCCAGCAGGCGCCGCAAGCGCCTGACCTTGTCGAGGGTTGAGGTCAAGAACGGCTGGCCCCCGAATCCGGGCTCGACCGTCATCACCAGCGCCAGGCTGATCTCCGGCAGGATATCTACCAGGACGTCGACCGGGGTTGCCGGATTGATCCCCACGCCGGGGCTGGCTCCCTCGAAGCGGATCAGCTCCACGGTCCGATGCAGTTCCCGACAGGCCTCGAAGTGGACCGTGATCAGGTTCGCCCCAGCCGCACTGAAGCGCGGGATCATCCCCTCCGGGCGCTCGACCATCAAGTGGGCTTCCAGGTAGAGCGAGGTGGACCGCCGGCAAGCGGCCACGATGTCCGGCCCCATGGTCAAGTTGGGCACGAAGTGGTTGTCCATGATGTCGATATGGATACGGTCGGCCCCGGCCTCTTCGCAGGCGACCACCTCATTGCTGAGGTGGGCTAGGTCCGCGGCCAGGATCGACGGAGCCAACAGGCTCACCTCGCCCCCTCGCTCAGCCGTGAGGCGGCGGCGGCGTCACACCAGATCTCGCAGCCAGGCGCGTTGCGGGCCACCAGCTGGGCCGGCCACCGGACCGGATCGTATGGCCCCTTGACGACCTGGGCGAGGGTCTCGGCCTTCGCCGCGCCATCCACCAGAAAGTGAGTGCGCCGCGCCCAGCGCAGCACCAGTGGGCCCAAACTGAGCCGGATTTGGCCGTCCGGATGGTTGGTGGCCAGAACCACCGCCTCCTTGGGATAGGCCCGACCGGGGAACAGCGACGCGGTGTGGCCGTCCACACCCATTCCCAGCGCCAGGATGTCCAGCTGGGGACGACCTTCCACGTAGGGGACCACCCCGATCAGCCTCGCCTCGAAGCGCTGACTGACCATCTCCGGACCGAGGCCCGGTTCGATGCCCCAACCGAGGACCATCGGGCGGTCTCCCTGGATCCGGTCGAACAAGGCCCGCCGGAGCATTCCCTCGTTGGACTGCGGATCCGATACCGGCACCATCCGCTCGTCGCCCGGCAGCACCACGGTCCGCGCCCAGTCCACCTGACCCTCGCCGGCCAGCAGCTCCAGCGCCTCCTGCGGGGTCGCCCCGCCAGGTAGGGCGGCCACACACTCACCCCGGGCGGAAATCGCGTCGCGGATCTCCTGAGCCAGCGCCCGAGCGGCGTGGCGGGCCAGGGACTCCGGGTCCGGGAGGACCCGGATGTGGGGCTCGGACAACCCCTCGCTCGCGCTCACTCCGACTTCAGTTGGCGACTGGCGCCAGCAGGCGCTCGACCACCTGGGTCAGCTGCTCCAGGCCGCGATCAACGTGCTCACACCGGACTCTCAGGACTCTCCGGCCGCGTTCGGTGAGGGCCTGGTAATCGCCCAGTGCCTGGGCCTGCTGCAGGATCCCAAAGGTGTACGGACGCTCCGGGATCGCCAGGTCGGTGTGGTGCACCCCAGTGATCTGGAGGAACGCGGCGGTCTCCGGGCCTCCCTTATGAAGCTGGCCAGTGGAGTGGAGGAACCGGGGACCGTAGCCGAATGTCGTAGCGCACCCGGTTGCCCGCAGCAGGCCCGCCCGCAGCCTCGCGATCAGAGCGGCGTCCGCCGGATGATCCGGCCGCATCGGCAGGTAGGCCATCACCCCGAGGTACCAGGGCGGGCCTAGCCCCTCGAGCCATCCCAGCAGCGCCTGCTCCAGGCTGGCGGCGCCCGGGGCGCCCGCCACCCGGACCGAGCCATCGATCAGGTCGATGGCGGGCTCAGGCAGCCGGCCGTCCTTCTCCCAGCTCTCCAGGAGTCGGGCCGTATTGTCCTTGCTCTCCTGCACGTTGGGCTGGTCGAAGGGATCAATGCCGATCAGAGCGCCGGCCAGCGCGGTCGCCACCTCCCAGCGGTAGAACTCGGCACCCAAGTCAAGGAGATGGGCGGTCGGGACCCGCACCACGGGATGGCCGGACCGGCCAATCTCGGCGAGCCAACTCTCCGTCGCGGGGTCAACCCCGTCGCCCTCCAGCTCGAGGTAGATGAACAGGCGATCGCCCCCGTATTCGCGCGGCTCGCCAAGCGGCTCGCCGACCACGGGGACCAGCCCTTTGCCCAGCTTGCCAGTTGACTCCGCCAGCAACTGCTCGATCCAAGTAGGCAGCTCGGCGAGGGCCGGGTGAGCCAGGATGGTCACCTTGTCGCGACCCACCGAGGCGCATCCACCCAGGACCGCGCCCAACTGGGCCCCGGGGTTGCGCTCAAAGGCCTCGGTACCCTCGGGGAAGCAGGCCTCCGACATCGAGACGGCCCCCGCCAGCAGCTGGTCAACATCGATGCCCATGGTCGCGGCCGGAACCATTCCGAAGTCGGAAAGGGCGCTGTAGCGCCCGCCGATGGCAGGATTTGAAGACCAAACGTGGTGAAA
>PKXR01000174.1 GCA_003133485.1 Candidatus Dormiibacterota bacterium | reverse complement strand
CCCCCTCGGTGAGGCCCTGGGCATGGTGGAACAGGATCACGTCGGACATGGCTGGTCTCCTGCTGCGGCTGGCGGATGTCGCCCACGGTAGACACCCATGCGGACACGCGATGTCCGCATGGGTCCGATTATGGGCTCATGGCCGACGCCTCAGTCCGCCTCCTGCGTCTGCTCGGTCTCCTACAGCGTCAGCCGGGATTCCCCGGCCGGGAGCTGGCAGGGGAGCTCGGGGTTACCGAACGCACCCTGCGCCGAGACGTGGACCGGCTCCGCTCCCTGGGATACGCCATCGCCGCGGCGCCGGGACCAAGCGGAGGGGGGTACCGATTGGGGAGCGGCGCCTCGTTACCGCCGCTCGCCCTCGACGACGCGGAGACGAGGGCGTTGGCGGTCGCTCTGGGAACTCCTGCGCAGACCGGGGTCGCAGGCAGCGAGACGGCCGCCATCGCCTCCTTGGCCAAGCTGGACCGTCTGCTGCCAGCCCACCTGCGGCGACAGGTGACCACGCTGCGAGATACCACGCTCTCCCTCGACCATTCTCGGCCGACAGTCCCTTCCGAGCGTCTGGTGGCCCTGGCGGAGTGCTGCCACATCCGGGAGAAGGTGCACTTCCGTTACCAGACCGGCGACGGCACCAGCGGCAGGCGCCGAGTCGAACCCTACCGCCTGGTTGCCACCGAGCAAAACTGGTACCTGGTGGCCCATGATCTGGACCGGGCCGACTGGCGCACCTTCCGCGTCGACCGCATAAGCGACCTGGAACGATCCGGCCACACCTTCATCCCCCGGGAGCTGGCCGACCCCGCGCGCCTGGTGGCGCAGGCGGTGACCGTCGCCCCCTACCGTTACCGGGTGGTGGTTGAGCTCGCCGGCCCCGCCGACGTGGTGTCCAGGTTGGTCCCGGCAAGCACTTCAGTAGTCGAGCCAGCGGGGGCGCGGACCCGGCTCACCTTCGGCGCGGACCGGTTGAATTGGACCGCCGCCTTTCTGATCGACCTGGAGTTTCCCTTCGTGGTCAAGGAGCCCGCCGAGCTGCGGGAGCACTTGCGGGCTCTGGGCAGGCGGCTCATCGCCGCCAACCGTGCGGAGTGATCGCCGCCACGGACATGTCGCCGGGCTGCGGCCGAGATGACCACCGTCGTCGGCAGGAGCTGCCTATGGGGCAGCGGACAGACCAAATCCCGGCAGCCGGAAGGCCACGCCACGCCGCGACCGATGCAGCCGGTTCTGGCCCGGCGGCATCACCTTGTTGATTGGACTGGCCGGCTGGGGTTGCCGAGCAGCTAACAGCTGGGCGCTCCGACCGTCCACTCGAATCTGACCCACTACCCAGTTGAGGCTAGCGGATCAATCTGATTTGGGCCGCTCCCGAGAACGCGCCAAACTGGTGGTACTCCGAAGCGGCCAAGGTGGCCGGCCGATCTCATTCGGCTGGCCTTAGGCCTCGCGCAAGAGTCCAAGGACCAAGACTCCGACCCCAACCACGGCAAGAACCCTGCTCTCGTGGAGCTTGGCCGGCCGGCGGCGTAGAACGGCCGGCAGTGCTCAGAGATTGCCGTGAAGGCCGCGGCCGTTAGCTTGGGTAAGGAGCTCGCCCCTTTCACCTCCGGCCGAGCCTAGACTTCCGACCGTGGACGGCTACTTCTCCAACCGCTGGGTAGCAGCCTCTTACTTCCTGCTCCTGATCGTGGCGATCGCGCTCCTCCTGATCGGCGGGGCTCCGGTGGCTCGTGCAGTCGGGGCTGGGGCACTGGTGCTCTGCGTTGGATTCTCGGTCATCGTCTTCTTTGATTGGCAACGCCAAGCGGAGCGTGACGCTTCGGCTAAGGCTGAACTTGACCAGACAGCTCACGTCAAGGACCTCGTCGGCTACGCCAGGGGAATGGAGGAGCGGATCGCCCGAAATGTGACCCCGTGGCTGACATGTAGCGAGATGCCGCTATTCGAAGAGCACTTCGCAGTGCTTACCCAGAAGGTCTGGGGATGGTGGAGAACAGAGGTGTTTCAACAATCAAATCCCTGGTGGAGACCGGATGACGATGAACGTGCCATTCGGGCACAGGCGAAGATGGAACTCCACATGGTTGCGCAGGGGCTGGAGCAGACGACCGGTAGTTGCCAGCGGTGTCGAGAGATAGCAACCGCCCGGAGCCAAGCAACCCAACAATCTCTTCTACAGTCCATACGCGGTCGGTGCTTCCGGCTGCCGTGGCAGCGGTCTGCGCATAGGGATTAGCGCGACACTTGTGGGGCCGAGCGAATTTGTAGTGCATGGATTGAAGATATACGGCAGCTTCGAGATTCGCGGTCGACCTCTGACTCCATTCGCTTGCCGCGTGGAGCATCGCATCTCCATCTGCGTGATTATCTGTTGAGGCCTGTCGATGATATGCCGTGATGACCGATCAGTCTTCGGGAAGAGCAGCAAAATCACGCTTTGTCTTCATATACCACGCCATTCCTGATATTGGATTTTTCCACCTACCCTTCATCCTCTTCAAAGCGCTTTGGTGCGTTTCATCACCCCTCGCGACCATTTCCTTTAGATGGCTATCGTCCGCTTTTATAACCTCATCAGCCGTATTTCCATGGAGCGGGACATCACATGGTCCACCCAGTTGTTTACATGTCATTGTTTTCATAAGTCTCACCTCATTTCATAGGATAACGTCATTATACTAGCGGTCACCTCCGAAAACGAGTTGCAGAGTAGACTGAGGAATTAGCCACCCACGCTTGTCACTCTTCATTCACGAACGGCACACAAATTTGTTGGGACGCTACTCCTTCGCTGTTCCAGAAGCGGTTGCCCCGGGAGAACTGCGGCCACTGCGAAACCCCGACGATTCAGATCTTAACCCGGTTTTGCGTTCAATTGATCCTCGAACCCCTTCTCCGGCCCCGGCACGAGCACCATCGACTCCGACTCCCCCTGGTCGAACGCCTACCTGGAGAGCTTCAACCGCTAAGACCGCGACGGTCTATTCGCCCTAGAAATCTTCGACTCGATCTTGGAGGCCCGGGTCCTCTTCGAGGACGGGCGCAACGCCTACAATCTGCATCGTCCCCACCGTTCGTTGGGACTACAGCCGCCTGCGGTCTTCGCAGCG
>PKXR01000190.1 GCA_003133485.1 Candidatus Dormiibacterota bacterium | reverse complement strand
ACGAGGATCATTACGACCTCGAAAAGATCAAGGACCGGATCGTCGAGTACTTAGCCGTCGGAAAGCTAAAGAAGAAGTTGACCGGACCGATCCTTTGTTTCGTCGGACCGCCCGGCGTCGGCAAGACTTCCTTAGGACAAAGCATCGCGCGCGCCACCAATCGCAAGTTCGTGCGCATGTCCCTGGGCGGCGTGCGCGATGAGGCGGAGATCCGCGGCCATCGGCGCACCTACATCGGCTCCATGCCCGGCAAGATCGTGCAGAACATGACGAAGGCCGCCGTGCACAACCCGCTCTTCCTCCTGGATGAAGTCGACAAGATGTCGATGGACTTCCGCGGCGATCCGTCAGCGGCGCTCCTGGAAGTGCTCGATCCGGAACAGAATTCCACGTTCAACGACCATTATCTCGAGGTCGATTACGATCTGTCGGACGTGATGTTCGTCACCACGGCTAACACGCTGCGCATGCCGCAGCCGCTGATGGACCGTATGGAGATCATCCGCATCCCCGGCTACACCGAGGATGAGAAGGTCGAGATCGCGCGCCGACATTTGATCCCGAAACAGGTCAAGGCGCACGGCCTCAAGCAATCCGAGTGGTCGATCACCGACGAGGCGTTGCAGGATTTGATCCGCTACTACACGCGCGAAGCCGGCGTGCGCAATCTCGAGCGCGAAATCGCCAACCTCGCGCGCAAGGCGATCAAGGATATCCTGATGCGCAAGCTGAAGCGCGTCACCGTCTCGCGCCGCAACGTCGAGAAATACGCCGGCGTGCGCCGCTTCCGCTATGGCGAGCTGGAGGACACCGATCTGGTCGGTGTCGTCACCGGCCTGGCCTGGACCGAAGTCGGCGGCGAGCTGCTGACGATCGAGTCGGTGACCCTGCCCGGCAAGGGCAAGGTGACGGCGACCGGCAAGCTCGGCGACGTCATGCAGGAGTCGGCGCGGGCCGCGCTCTCCTGGGTCCGGGTCCACGGGTCGGAGTACGGGGTCAAGGAGAACTTCTTCGACGACCACGGAGTCCACATCCACGTCCCCGCCGGCGCGATCCCTAAGGACGGCCCCTCCGCCGGGGTTACCCTGACCACGGCCCTGGTCTCGGTCGCCAGCGACCGCCCGGTCCGGCACGACCTGGCTATGACCGGGGAGGTGACCCTGCGTGGGCGCATCCTGCCGATTGGCGGGGTCAAGGACAAGCTCCTGGCGGCGCACCGGGCGGGCATCAAGGTGTTCTTGCTCCCCGAGCGCAATCGGCGCGACCTCTTTGAGATCGATTCCTCGCTGCTCGACGGCATGGAGGTGGTCTTCGTAAGGTCCGTGGACGAGGTCCTGGACCGGGCGTTGATGCCTCCGGTCGAGGTCCGGCCGGAGCGGCGCGCGGTGGGCTTCGGGCTCACCCCGCCGCCGGCGCTGCCCACGGGGGCGGGGGTCGCGGCCACCAACTGAGGCCGCGCCGACCGGTCAGCCGGGCGGTGCCAACCTGGCTAGAAGGTCGTCGACGATGGCCCCGGTAGCGCCCCAGACGAAGTGTTGCTGGTGCAGGTACCCGGGCATCTGAAACGTACCTTCGATGACCGTCATCTCGCGCTGGATGCGCGGTGGTCGGTCGCCCCCGGGCAGGAGCGGGAACCAGAAATACGACTCCACTTCCGCGGCAGCCGGCTTTGGCTCGAAATGGAACCGCAGCAGCCCCACGTAGGGGTTGATGACGTACCCGGAGTTCCAGGTCGGGATCAACGTCGACCGTCCCCGCAGGTCGACGGCATCCGGCGGAACCGCGAGTTCTTCATCCGCCTCGCGGAGAGCGGTCCGCCACAGCGGTCCGTCCTCCGGGGAGGGGCTGCCCCCGGGCAACCCGACCTGACCCGGATGCGAGCGCAGCCCCGAACTGCGGCGAAGCATCAGTAGCGGCAGCTCGGCCAGCGTCGGGTCGATCAGAGCGAGCACCGCGGCCGGCCGGAGCGAGCTGTGCTCGGCGCTCGAGGCCTCCTCGCCGAGCGGCTCCAAGCTCTTGAGCAGTCGTTGCAGATGGTCGGAGGACTCCCAAGGCTCCGCTCCGGGAGTCGATCCCCGCGGCGGGATCAGACGCTGATCCTGCCGCTGACCAGCAGCGCTGCACCCGCCACCGCCAGGGCCACCAAGATCCAGAGCACCAGATAACCGGCGCGCCGCCGGTACTTCTTCTTGAACCGAAACTGTTCCATCGAGATCAGCTGGGTGGACTCGTTCGAGGCGGAGCCGGACCCGACTTCCTCCGATCGGAAGGGGAGCGACTCGGCTCGCAGCGAAGCCGGGGTCAGTGGGGCCTCGGTGGGCCAGCGGGCGGAGGCCTGGGCGGTCGGCGGCGCCGCCGGGGGCCGGGCTACTGGTTCGGCCGGTTCGACCACCGGGGTGGGCTCGGGGTTAGCGACCACGGCGCGAAAGGATCTCCGGAACGTCGGCGGGGCGCCGCCGTTGCCGGTCGCGACTGGAGGGGGGGTGGTTCGAGCCGGAACCGCGGCAGGGACTCCCCGCAGAGCCGCGAAGAAGTCGGCGGCACTGGCGAACCGGTCGGCAGGGTCGGGTGCCAGGCCTCGCATCACTGCGCGGTCCACCCGCGTCGGGAGCTGCGGCCGCAGCCGGCTGGGTGGCTCGGGTGGGCCAACGGCGGCCGGTGGCCGGCCCACCAGGAGGTAGTAGACCAAGGCCGCCAGCCCCCAGAGATCGCTGGCCTGGACGGGCTCGGAGCTGTTCGGGGCTTCCGGAGGTCGGAACGCGCGGGTGACGCCCAGCCAGTCGGCCGCCGGGGTCACCCGGCTCACCACGGTGCGGATCGAGTGCCCGACCAGAACCGGGCCCGGTCCGGCAATCGCCACGGTGGCCGGTTGGATGTCCCCGTGGACCATTCCCACCGCGTGCATCTGGTCCACGGTCTTGGCCAGGCGGCCAGTGATTGCAAAAACCCCGGGCGCTCGTCCCGCCTGGAGCAGGCTGAGTAGAAATCCATTGGCGGCGTCGTCGGTGACTAGATACACCAGGGGATTCCTCAGCTCCTCGACCCCGATCTCCCGCACTTGGAGCAGGCCGGGGACGCCGTCCGCCCGGCGGTCGCCGGCCATGCGCTGCAGCGCCTCGAGGAAGCCGGCCGCGGTTGCGTACTGCTCCTGAAATATCCACACCAGCACGGGCTGACCGTCGGCGAGGACCGAGCCCCGATGGATGGTGGCGTACGGCAGTACTTGCAGCCGCCCCCCGACCCGGTAGCGGCCGATGGCCGCCCCACGTAGCTCGTCGACCCGCACGGCGGCTCTCATCTTACGGTCCGCCCCAAACTTCCGATGGGCGCGGCGCCGTCTCTATGCTCTGATAGTGCGCGATCCTTCTCGCTCCGGAGCCTGATCGTGGGTCCCTCCGAGTTCCAGGGGTTGCCGCCTGTCCCGCTCCAGCGGTTGTGCGGCTGCGGCCAGCGCACCCGCTGGAGTCATCTTCAATATCTGGGCCGGGGGCGAAGCGCGCCGGTGTACGTGTGCGTCGGCTGTGGCCTGGTCTATCGAGGCAGCGAGGGTGACGGAGCCCGCCCGCCCACCGCCTCCAAGCGTCGGCGGCCCCTGCCACAGGACGGCCCACCCGAGAACCCAGTCCTAGGCGAGGAGCTGGCCGCTAGGCTCCGCCAGCTCCTATCAGAGCCCTGACCGCACGGCGCCGTCGACTATTCGACGTAGCGCTCCAGCCAGTCTGCACCCGTCGTGGCGACCTCCTTGCGGTCCACATCGACGCTGATCCCGTGGCCGCTGCGGGGGAAGACCTGGAGTGCTCTCGCCTCGGAACTGACCTGGCTGATGATGCGGCTCGCATTAGAAGGGTCTACGACGCTGTCCCGGCCTCCCTGGATCAAGAGAATCGGTCGGAAGATGGCGGGCAGCTCGCTCTCGACCAGGCGGCCCAGCCGGGCCAGTTGGGCGACCGCCCGGGTGGGCCGGCGGCCATAGCTGTAGAGCTGGTGGATGGCCTCGCGGTCGTAGAGGTCGACCTCGGTGGAGGGGCTGTGCCAGCGCACCACGTGCTGGAAGACCGGGAGCAGCCGCATGCGCCAATCTCGCAGTTGGAGGAAGCCCGCTTGCGAGACGACCGCTCGCGGCTCGGGCCTGGTCGCGGCCAGATGCAGGGCGATGGTGGCGCCCATCGACTGCCCCGCCAACCCCACAGCGCGGCAGCGGGATTGGAGCCGGTCCAGTGCCTGATTGGCGGAGCTGATCCAGTCTCGGTAACTGGTCCGCTCCAAATCCTCGGGTGAGGTCCCATGCCCGACCAAGAGGGGTGCGTAAACGGTGAAGCCGCGCCGGGCCAGCTCGTCNNGTCACGGCGCACCATCATCCTGGGCAGAGTACCGATTTGCTCCTGGCCGACCGTACCCCACTCCGTAGACTCGCCCGGTGACCACTGCTCTGTTCCGGCCGGAGAAGGCTCCGGGACGTCCTCCGCCTTCGGTACCGGGCAGCCCGGCTCGGCTGGGCCCAAGATTGCGGGCGCTGCTGGAGGTTTGCCCGCCCCGGGGCCCAGTGGCCGACATCGGCAGCGGACACGGGAGGCTCGCGCTGGAGCTGAAGCTCCAGGATCCGTTGAGGCAGGTCTTCGCGACCGAGATCAATCCCGGACCTCAGGCGGAGCTCCACCGCCTTCTGGGACCCGAGAGTGGGGTCCAGATCCTGGATGGGGAGGGGCTCAGGCCTCTCTCGACACTGGGCTGCCGCGGGGTGGTCATCGCCGGGATGGGTGGCGGCACGATCGCCCAGATGCTGGAGCGCGATCGCGATGTGGCGCTCCAGCTGGAGTGGCTCCTGCTACAGCCGGCCCAGCGGACTGAGCGGCTCTGCAGCTGGCTGAACAGCGCAGGCTGGTCGCTGCGGGAGGTCCACCAGGTGCGGGAGAAGGCTCACCTTTATCGGATGTTTCTGGTGACGCCTCGGTGAAGGTCGCCGAGGCCCTCGCCGCCATCGAGGCCCTAGAGCTACGCCAGCAAGCGCTGCTCTCAGACCAAGAACAGGCGGCCCAGCGCGCCAAGACCGACCCCACCGTCCGCCAACTGCGCCAGCGTCGAGCTGCCCTCGAGACGCAGACCCAGCACCAGGCATCCCAGCTCAAGCAGCTGGAGCTGGAGGTAGCCGAGCTGGCCGGCCGGGCCCGGAGCCATGAGAAGGCGATCTACGACGGCAGCGTCCGCCATCCCGCTGACTTGCAGCGACGCCAGCACGAACTGGAAACGCTCCGGGTCAAGATCCAAGGCCTAGAGGAGACCGAGCTCAGCCAGATGGAGGCCCAGGAGCGGTCGTCTGCTGAGCTGGTGGAGGTCGGAGTTCAGCTGACCGAGCGCGAGGACGAGGTGGAACAGCAGAGGGCTACGGACCGCAGCAATGCGCTGGGCCTAGCCTCGGAGCTCTCTTCGGTGGAGGAGGAACGACGCCAGTTGGCGGAATCGCTCGCGCCGTCCCAGCTGCGCATGTACGAGCGCACCGCTGCCCGGCGCCGACCGGCGGTGGCGAGGGTGGCGGGTGCAACTTGCAGCGGCTGCCGCCTGCCGCTGCCCTCCCGGCTGCTGCAAGAGGCGCGCGGGGACCAGCTGGTCACTTGCGAAAACTGCGAGCGGATCCTGCTAATTTGAATGCGGCCTCCACCGCCCCTTTCCGCTGGGTGGACGCCTACTGCGACGGCGCCTGCAGTGGCAACCCTGGTCCCGGGGGTTGGGCCTACCGAATCGAGTGGCCGGAGGCCGCAGAAGAAGGTTCAGGAGGCGAGCCCCAGACCACCAACAACCGCAT
>PKXR01000232.1 GCA_003133485.1 Candidatus Dormiibacterota bacterium | reverse complement strand
TTTCTGGGCCACCTGGTGTACCAACTGCCAGGCTGATATGAAACTGGTAGCGCAGACCGCTGCCCAATACCAGGCCCGGGGGTTGCGGGTGCTGCTGGTCGACTTCGAGGAACAGGGACCGACCGCCACCAAGTTCCTTAAGGGACTGGGGATCGACCTGCCCACTCTGTTGGATCGCAACGGCCAGGTGGCCCAGAAGTACGGCGTCCCGGGGCTGCCGGTCGCGGTCTTTGTCAACAGCCAGGGCAAGGTGACCGCGATCCAGTTGGGTCAGCTGGATCAGGCCGATGTGAACCAAGATATTCCCACTGCGCTTGGTTAGTGAACTGATTTGCTAGCATTTGAATCGTGGGAACGAAGAGAGGGAGGTTGCTCGCTTTGCGTGCCACCTGCGGCCGGCGATGTAGGCGCCCGCCCGCTGGGCTCGCGCACTAGCTAGGGTCGTCGACCGCGGGCGACCAGTGGCACTGGGGGCGGGCCTTCGCGGAGGGCGGCGCCTCACGACGGGACCTAACAACGCCGATTTCAAGTGGAACTTCTGAAGATCTATCCCCAAGGGAGAAAAACGTGACCGAATACGCGAATCCCCAGACGCTAGTCTCCACCGAGTGGCTGGCGGAACATCTCCAGGATCCGGAGATCCGGATCCTCGACGTCGATGAGGACACGGAAGCCTATGGCAAGGGTCACATCCCGGGCTCGATTGGAGTCCACTGGCGCAACGACCTGCAGACGCAGCGGGAGCGAGACTTCGTCGGTCCTGAGGGTTTCGCCGCGCTCCTCGACCGCTACGGAATTGCGCCCAGCACCAAGGTGATTCTGTACGGCGGCAACAAGAACTGGTTCGCCGCCTACGCCTACTGGTACTTCAAGTACTACGGGCACAACGCGGTCCAGCTGCTCAATGGCGGCCGCAAGAAGTGGGAGTTGGAGGGGAGGCCCCTGGTCACCGACGCGGCCAACGTGACCCCCACCAGTGGCTACCCGGTGCCCAAGGGCAATGACGCGATCCGGGCCTATCGGGACCAGGTCGCCCACGAAATCGTCGGCAAGTCGGGCAAGGGGCTGGTCGACGTCCGGTCCCCCGAGGAGTATCGGGGCGAGTCGCTTCACCCAGCTCACCTGCCGGGGGAGGGAGCCCAGCGGGGCGGCCACATCCCCGGAGCCCGCAACATCCCCTGGAGCAAGGCGGTGGACCCGGAGCAGGAGACCTTCCTGACCGCCGACCAACTGAGCCAGCTCTACCAGGGCGAAGGCATCACTCCGGATCAGGAGGTGGTGGCCTACTGCCGGATCGGGGAGCGCTCCGCGCACACCTGGTTCGTGCTGACGGAGCTGCTCGGCTACCCCAACGTGCGCAACTACGACGGCTCATGGACGGAGTGGGGCAGTCTCGTGAAGGCACCAATCGAAAAGTGACCAAGGCACCGGGGGGCGGTCGCGCCCCCCGGTCAGTCTCCAGCGCCGATCGTCGCCCGCACGGTAAGTTCCACAGCGTGATCGTAAAAACCCCTGCTGCATCGGCCCGATCGAGCTGGGAGCCGAGATGAGCGTGGCGCCGCCGGGAGGGACCGCTCCCCCCGGGCCCCACGCCTTCCCCACTGAAGAGAGCCAGGCTCCCGGCGCCTTCTCCACCTACCGGATCGTGCGCACGCTGCGGTTGCGCAACGAGAACCTCCCTGGAGTTTTGGGCGAAGTGGCGACCGCGATCGGTTCGGCCGGAGGCAATCTGGGGGACATCCGGACCGTCCAGCGCGGTTCCCGCCATGTGGTGCGCGACATCGACGTGAGCACCACCGACCTGCACATGCTGGAGGTGGTGCTGGACCAGATCCGGTTACTCTCCCACACCACCCTCCTGGATGTCCGCGACGAGGTGCTCCGGGTGCACCTGGGAGGGAAGCTGCGAGTGGTCCCCAAGTACCCCGTGAAATCGGTGGCGGACCTGAGGCGGGTGTACCCCCCGGGGGTGGCGGAGGTCTGCCGGCTGATTGCGGGTGACCCGGGCGTCGCCGACCGCTACACCGGAATCAACAACTCGGTGGCGGTGGTCACCGACGGGACGGCGATCCTGGGGCTCGGCAACATCGGTGCCTTGGCGGGGATGCCGGTGATCGAGGGTAAGTGCGCCCTGATGGCCCAGATGGTGGGAATCGACGCCTACCCCATGCTGGTCACGCCAGGGCCGTCCCAGGAGATCGTGGCCGCGATCGCCCGGATCAGCCCCACGTACGGTGCGATTCAACTGGAGGACATCGCGGCCCCTCATTGTTTCGAGATCGCGCCCGCACTCCAGGAGCTGGTCGACATCCCGGTGATGCACGACGACCNNCGGTCCTCGGGACCGGCCGAACCCCAGACTCGGTGGAGCGTCTCACCGCGGCGGGAGGGGAGGCCGTAGAGATGGACGAGTTGCTGGCCAGGTCGGACGTGGTGATCGCCACCACCGCTCAGCCGGGGCTGATCCGGCCCGAGCAGATCCGGCCCGGCCAGATCGTATTTGCCCTCTCCAACCCTCTTCCCGAGATCGAGCCGGAGCGGGCCATGAACGCCGGAGCGATCCTGGCCGTGGACGGCAGCGTGGTCAACAACCTCTTGGGGTTTCCCGGCCTCTATCGGGGGGCCCTGGACACCAAGGCTCGCCGTTTCAACACCGAGATGTACCTGGCCGCGGCCGAGGCGATCGCCCGCCTGGCCCAGGACGACGAGGTGGTCCCCGATTCGCTCGATCCCCGCGTCCACCTGAGCGTGGCCCGGGCGGTTGCCAAGGCGGCGGTGCGCACCGGGGTGGCCCGGGTCGAACCACTGCCCGACTACTTCGAGGAGGTCGAGCGGGCGGAGAGCTGATCGTCAGAGATCCGTACGATGACCAGGTGGTGATCGAGACCCTGGCGGAGTCGGAACTGGGTGCAATCAGGCCGCTTTTGGTCGACCTGCTCCACGGTGAGCAGGATCAGCGTGTCAAGGCTCAGTTGAGCCGCGAGCAACTCGAGCGCTGGCTGCCCGCCACCAAGTCCTCGTTCGGCGGGCAGAACCACATCTTCGCCGCCAAGGAGGAGGGTCGGATCGTGGGCTTCTGCTGGTGCTTGCTGTTCGACCCCGGCACCGGTCTTGAGGGCGAGGTGGCCGAGCTCTACGTGGCTCCCGACTCGAGGGGGCAGGGAGTTGCCTCCNNCAAGCAGCAGGTCACCTTCGCCTGCGTCTGGACCAGGGAGTCCAACTTGGCAGCGGTCAGCGCGTATCGCCGGGCCGGGTTCGGCCCGACCGACCAGTTGGTGTTGACCTGGTACCCACCCTCGTGAGCACCCCGAGCGTGACCATGCCAGAGCCCGCGTCAGCGGAGAAGGGGACTTCCAGCGCTCCGACGGCGCTTCGGTTGGGTGCGGTGGCGGTGGTCGCGGCGATCGTGGGAGTGGTGGTGGGCGGCGGAGCCGCTTATTTCCTGGTCAAACACTTTGAGAACAGCTCGCCGGGGCAGGTGATCATCCGTAACGTCACGACCCCCGGGAGCAGCAGTACCGCCTCCCTTCCGGCTTTGGTGGCCCAGCTCAGCCCTTCCCTGGTAGAGGTCATTAGGGAGCCAGCCACCGGGGGCGCCATCACCAGCAGCGACGTCTCCAGCGGATTCATCGCCACCTCCAGCGGCCTGGTCGTGACCAGTGAAGGAGCGGTGGCCGGTGCCTCCGGAGTGGAGGTGACGCTCGCCTCTGGTCAGCTTCTTCCGGCCACCATCGCGGCTGCCAACCCCGATACCGGAGTGGTGGTCCTCCAGATCAGTAGCAGCTCCCTGCCTTCCCCCCTGACCTTCGCGTCCTCCCCGCCGGCGATTGGCGACGTCGCCATCGCCGTCTCGGTACCGGTCGGCGCGGGCCCCAGTGTGGACGTGGGCACGGTCAGCGAAGTGGGGCTCACGGTGACCGTCCCTGATCTGGCGACGGCCAGCGGAGACGCGGTGATCGACGGGGTGCTGCGGACCGACACCTCCCAGCCGGTGGGCAGCTCGGGCGGACCCTTGGTGGACTCGGCCGGAGCCGTGATCGGCGTCCTCACCGGTGACCGGATGCAACCGGTGGTCCAGGGCAACAGCGCCGCGGGGTCCGGATTCGCCCTCGACGCCTCGGCGGCCGACCAGCTGGTCTCCTCACTCAGCGACACCGGATCGGGACCGCACCCGATCGGGCTGGTCTCGAGCTGGCTCGATCCCGCCTCGGCGGCTGCCCTCGGGCTCCCCACCGGGGTGCTGGTGATCTCTGTCGACGCCGGCTCGGCCGCCGCTCAGGCGGGGATCCAGGTCGGTGACGTGGTGACCACCGTCGGGGGCATTGCGGCCTGGAGTGCCAAGTCGACCGTCTACCCGAGCCTGTCCGACTACCTGGAGTCGCTCGGCTCGGGGTCACAGGTGACGCTGACGGTCTTCCGCAACGGGTCCAGCGACCAACTTTCGCTTACGCTTCCCTCACCCTGATGGCGGTGGTCGGATCGAACTCGGCAGCAATTTCTTTGTGAGGTAACAGTTGGAGATCACCTGGCTGGGCGAGAGCGCCCTCCTGCTCAAGGGCCGTGAGACCAAGGTGCTCTTGGATCCCGCCTACAAGAACGGCGGCGTCCCGGCCCATAGCGCTGCGGAGATCGTGGTCAGTGCTGCAGGCGAGGCCAACGTGCTGAGCCCCACCAAGGGGCCTCAGGTGGTCGCGCGCCAGGGGGAGTAC
>PKXR01000023.1 GCA_003133485.1 Candidatus Dormiibacterota bacterium | reverse complement strand
TCGTAGCCATTGGGAAGCGCCATGATCCGATCGTGGATCGCGGCCGCCTTGCCCGCCGCGATCAGCTCCTCATCAGTGGCTTCGGGTCGGCCCACTAGGAGGTTCTCTCTGATCGTGCTGTGGAAGATGAACGTCTCCTGGGTGACGACTGCGATGGCGGCCCGTAGGGTCTCGGTGCTGAGGTCGCGGAGATCGTGACCGTCGAGNNAGGTGAGGGTGCTCTTGCCGGCTCCGCTCGGGCCAACCAGGGCTACCAGCTTGCCGGGGTCGGCCTCGAAGGTGACCCCCTTGACCGCGGGGGTGGCGCCCGGCTCGTAGCTGAAGGTGACGTTCTCGAAGCCGATCCGTCCCTTGATGTCTGCCCTGGGGATCGTGATCGCACCGGGGCGATCCTCGATCTCGACCGGTATGTCGAGGTACTGGAAGATCCGGTCAAAGAGGGCCAGCGCACCTTGCATCTCTACCTGAATGTTGAGCAGCTGCCCGACCGGGAAGAAGAGCCCCGACTGAAAGGTTGTGAAGGACACCAAGGTGCCCACCGACACTCCGCCCTTTGCCCCCGCGTGCAGTACCAGGCCGGCCATCAGATACACCCCAGCGGGGAGGATGGAGAAGAAGGTCTGAATGAATCCGAAGAACCAACGCCCCACCATCTGCTGGCGGATCATCAGAGCCGTGAGGCGGTCGGTCTCCTCCACATAGCGGTCGCGGGCCCGCTTCTCCCGTCCGTAGACCTTGGTGAGCAGGACCCCACTCACCGAGAGCGTCTCCTCGGCGAGGGCCGAGAGGTCGGCCAGGGTCACCTGGGTCTGAGCGCTCACGCGCCGCCGCACCTCGCCGACCCGGACGGTGACCAGGATGAAGATCGGCAGCACCGCCACCGAAAGGACGGTGAGCTGCCAGCTCAGGAAGGCCATTCCGGCTAGGGTGGCGGCGGTCCGGGTGAGGTTGGCGACCGTGCTGGTGGCAGTGTTGGTGATCACCGAGTCCACCCCCCCGACATCGTTCGCCAGGCGGGACTGGATCTCTCCCGTCCTGGTGGCGGTGAAGAAGCGCAGAGGCAGGTTCTGCAGGTGCGTGTAGAGCGCCACCCGCAAGTCCTGCATCATCCGCTGGCCCACCACCGCATTGAGGTAGGTCTGCCAGACCCCGAGCCCGGTGCTGATGATTGGAGTGATCACCATGATCCCGAAAAAGATCAGGAGCAGCCTGGGATTGTGCTTCAGGATCGCGTCATCGATGATCAGCTTGAGCATGTACGGGTTGACGATCCCGAGGATTGCGACCACCACTAGGATCCCCAGGATTCCGACCACCTTGCGCCGGTAGGGGCGGAAGAGCTTGACAACCCGGCGGACCGTGCCCTTGGCGCGCGGGGTGCTCTCAGAGTCCCCAGCAGAGGAGAAGGAGCCGGGCCGATGGCCCGCGCCACCCGGCCCGGTGTAGTGCGTTCCCATTCAGTCCGGAGAGTCCTCTGGCCCAGGTCAAGGGCGGGGATGGTCCTGGCGGCTGCCGACTCGGGGGGCGCGGAGCCGGTCGGCGGCCGACCCTTCGATCGTAGCACCGGCGTAGCCGGAGATCTGACCGATTCTAGAATCGAGGACCTTCGCAGGTAAACTCGGCTGGAAAGTTTCCAGCAAGGAGGCGGTGTCGATGAAGGGGACCGCGGTGCGCACTCGGCCAGCCTCGTCACGGAAGACTCCCACGAAGTTCGTATATGACTTCGAAGAGGGCAGCGCCGAGATGCGTCAGCTCCTCGGAGGAAAGGGCGCGGGCGTCGCCGAGATGACCAAGGCGGGGATGCCGGTGCCTCCGGGATTCACCATCACCACCGAGGCCTGTAACGCCTACATGAAGACCGGCGACAAGTTTCCGGCCGGGCTCCTGGACGAGGTCAAAGAGCACTTGAAGGGGCTGGAAGCCAAGGCCAAAAAGGGTCTTGGTGATCCGACCGAGCCACTGCTGGTGTCGGTCAGGTCGGGGGCCGCGCTCTCGATGCCCGGGATGATGGATACCGTTCTCAACCTGGGTCTGAATCAGCAGACGCTGGAGGGACTGGCCCAAAAGACCGGTGACCGGCGCTTCGCCCTCGACGCCTACCGTCGCTTCATCCAGCTCTTCGGTCGGATTGTGAAAGGGGTGGACGGCGAGCTCTTCGAGCAGGAGCTGGAGATGGCCAAGCGGAAAGCCAAGGTCAACAGTGACGCCGAGCTGCCCACCGAGGCCTTAACCGTGCTGTCGGAGCAGTTCAAGGAGATCTACCAGAGCCACACCAAGGAGCCATTTCCGGAGGACCCCTGGGAGCAGTTGACCCTGGCGATCGCCGCCGTCTTCTCCTCCTGGAACGGTCGCCGGGCGGTCGCCTACCGGGAGTACAACCACATCCCGCACACCCTGGGCACCGCGGTCAATGTCCAGGCGATGGTGTTCGGCAACATGGGCAACACCTCGGGCACCGGTGTTGCCTTCACCCGTGATCCTGCCACCGGCGAGAAGAAGCTCTTCGGCGAGTACTTGTTGAACGCCCAGGGTGAGGACGTGGTTGCCGGGATCCGTACCCCCCAACCGATCGAGACCCTGCGCAAGTCGCTGCCCAAGGTTTACCGGAGCTTTGCGGAGATCGCGGGCAAGCTCGAGGCCCATTACCGCGACGTTCAGGACATGGAGTTCACCATCG
>PKXR01000021.1 GCA_003133485.1 Candidatus Dormiibacterota bacterium | reverse complement strand
TTCCGATTCGCGCCAGGACAAACCCCCGTCCGGCGAGGGCGACCCCCGACTCCTCGGCTCTCTCCCGTTGGGGCGGCGGGAGTTCCGCCATCAGCTCGTTGACCAGGCTGGACACTGCCAGCAGACCGGCCTCGCTCTCCCACGACCCCGGCGGGGGCGGGATCGAGCGGTGGCCGAGCAATCCTTCGTGACAGACGATCGCCACCTGGGCGGCCTGGGGCAGTAGGAACACCAGCGGCAGGGGGGTCCAAGAAGCGATCGGCAGACCGGCCCCGAGGGCAGCCGCCAGGGGCAGGTCCATCATGTGGGCCATCCGCGCCCCCGACGCCATGGCGACCTGGAGCAGCGCGCGGCGCGATGAAGTAGACAGCTCGGCCGACACCCCCAACATCAGCTCATGCCGCGAGAAGAGCAGTCTCCCCACGACCCGGAAGATCAGCTGGCGCAAGAATTGCTCGGCCGCCCCGGTGTCCGCGAGCCGTTCCACCCCGAGCGGCCAGCTGAGCTCAACCTCCTCAGGGCGCTCGGCCGCCAGCTCCAGCGCGGCGGTCCCAAACGCGAGTGCCCGGCCGCTGCTTCTCTGCCGGGCTAGAGCGGCCGGCTCCTCAATCACCAGGCCGTCACCTCTCGCCCACACCGCCACCTGGTCCGGGGAGAGGTCGATGCCGAAGCGGCGAAGGGCCACGGTCGCTCAGCTCCTAGCGCCAGCGGGCTTTAGCTGGAGGCTTGCCCCCAGGCCCGAGAGCTTGCCCACCAGGTCCTCGTAGCCGCGGCCCAGGTGGTGGACGTTGGTGAGCCGGCTGGTCCCCTCGGCACAGAGGGCCCCGATCACCAACGCCGCGCCGGAGCGGATGTCGGAGATGTTGAGCGCGGACCCGCGCAGCGGTGCGCCCCCCCGAATCATGGCGCTGCGGCCGTGGAGGGTGATTTCGGCCCCCAACCGGCGCAGCTGTTCGACGTGTTGGAAGCGATTCTCGAAGAGCGCTTCGGAGACCGTGCTCATGCCCTCGGCCTGGGTCATCATGGCGACGTACTGGGCCTGCAGGTCAGTCGCGAAACCCGGGTGAGGCCAGGTGGTCATGTCCACCGCCCGCAAGCCCTTGGGGCGGGAGACCTTCAGCCAGGTCCCGCCCTCCTCCACCTCACAGCCGGCCCGGCGCAGCTTGTGCAGGACCTGGTCCAGGTCATCGCAGAAGAGCTGTTCGATCAGGATCTCGCCCCCGGTCGCCGCCGCGGCCATCGCGAAGGTCCCTGCCTCGATGTAGTCGGCCCGCACCCGATGCTCGCTGGGGTGGAGTTTGGGCACTCCTTCGATCACGATCCGGTCGCCGCCGGCCCCCGAGATCCGGGCGCCCATCGCCTTGAGGCAGAGAGCGAGGTCCACCACATGAGGCTCCCGCGCCGCGTTGGAGATCACGGTAATCCCGTCCGCCCGAGCCGCCGCCATCATCAGGTTCTCGGTGCCGGTTACGGTCGGCATGTCCAGCTGGATGTGGGCGCCATGAAGGCGACGGGCCCGAGCCCGGATCCCGAATTCGTCCTCCACCACCTCGGCTCCCATCGCTCGCAGCCCATCCAGATGCTGCTCCACCCGACGCAGGCCAATGTCGTCTCCCCCGGGCAGCGGCAGCGCGGCCTCGCCGCGGGAGACCAAGAGGGGGCCGAGCACCAGAAGTGACGCCCTCATCCGGCGACCCAGATCGGCGTCTGGCTCAGTATCGGTAATGCCCTGGGCATCGATCTCGACTTCAGCGTCGGACCGGTCCACCCGAGCCCCCAGGCCGCGGAGCAGCCGGCACATGGTTTCCACGTCTTCGATCGCCGGGACGTTGCTTAGCCGGAGCGGACCGTCCGTCAGGATCGCAGCGGCCATCTGGGGAAGGGCCGCGTTCTTGCTGCCGCTGACGGTTACCCGGCCACGGAGCGGGGTTCGGCCGACGATCTCCAGTTCTTGGGCCGGCAGGGCGGCTGAGCCAGTCTGGGACTCAGACATGAGGACGGTCCAACCGAGATGCCTCGGTCTCGGCTCGCTTCTGGAAGGCGAAGCCTCCCCGCCGCCAGATCCGCCAGCCGAGCAGCCCCAGGGCCAGAACGAGGAGCGCCAGGGCCACCGCCAGGATCCGGCGGTGGCCGAAGACGGCCAGGCCCACGCAGCCCAGGATGGCGGTCACCAAATAGAAGGTGACCGCCGTCTCCCGGGGCGTGAGGCCCAACTGCAACAGCCGGTGGTGCAGATGGCGCGCGTCGGCGTGGGCGATACCCACCCCCTGGCGGCGGCGCCGCAAGATGGCAAACGCGGTGTCCCCGATGGGCAGGGCCAGGGCGACCACTGGTACGAACAGGGCCAGTGCCACCGTCACCTTGGCGACTCCCAAGATGGTGATGATCCCCACCAGCATTCCGAGCAGGTGGCTGCCCGAGTCCCCCATGAAGATCCGGGCGGGGGCGAAGTTGAAGACCAGGAAGCCGAGGCAGCACCCGATCAGGGCGGAGGAGAGCAGAATCACCCCGCCCTGGCTCGGCGCCACCCCGAGACGATTCACCGCCGCCAGAAAGAGGACCCCGCCAACGATGGCGACGACCCCGGCCGCCAGACCGTCGACCCCATCCAGCAGGTTGATCGAGTTCTGCATTCCCATGAGCCAGATCATCGTGATGGGAATCGCTGCACATGCCAAGTGGACGGCCAGGCCGGGCAGGTTGACGGACTGAATGCTGATGGCGAACAGCCAGGCCACTGCCAAGGAACAGAGCGCTTGGATCACGAGCTTGGTCCAGAAGGGCAGGCCCAGGATGTCGTCAGCCGCCAGCAGGCCGGCGACCACCACCGCGATCACCACGATCTGGAGCCAGTCCTGGACCCCACGGCCAAAGGAGGCCATCGCCACCACGAAGCCCGCCATGATCGCGAGGCCGCCCAACCGACCGGTCGGCCGGCTGTGGATGTGGCGCCCGCCCGGCTGGGCGACCGCCCCCACCCGAAAGCTGATCCAGCGGGCCAGCGGCACACTGGCCATGGTCACGACCACCGCCACCACCATGATCGGCAGGGCACTCAGGTAGTGGTCGCTAACGGTGGGCACGATCAGGGCCCCGGTCAGCGATACGGCAGTGGGAAGGCCTCACAGAGGACTCGCGCGCGCGCCGCCACCGCCCGCTCGACGGCGGGGTCCCCAAGGTTGTGGATGGCCCGGGAGATCATCGAGGCGATTTCGTCCATCTGCTCCAGCCCCATCCCTCTGGTGGTCACTGCGGGAGTGCCGAGCCGGATCCCGCTGGGGTTGAATTTGCTGGCCTCATC
>PKXR01000097.1 GCA_003133485.1 Candidatus Dormiibacterota bacterium | reverse complement strand
TGGCGCCGTCTCGCAGGGTAGAGGGGACCTGCAAGAGCGCCACCTCGGTGGTCTTCACTACGTAGGGGAGCACGATCGCCGAGAGAGCTAGGATGCCCGCCAGCAAGGAGAAACCCCAGTGCAGTTCGATGTCCAGCACCACGTATCCGACGAAGCCAACCACGATCGACGGGATGCCCGCCAGCGTCTCGTACCCCAGGCGGATCCAGGAACCCTGGCGAAGGTGGGAAAACTCGGCTAGATAGATGCCGCCGGCAATTCCCACCGGAGCGGTCACGACTAGGATCCCGCCGCAGAGAACGAGAGTACCCAAAATGGCATTCTGTAGGCCATCGTCGGGGGTGCCGGCAGTGAAAAGATGCCAGCCGAGGACGGGCCATGCCTGCTGCACCAGAGAAACCACGATCGATACCGAGGGAAGGATCACCAGCGCGAGAGCGATCAGACACAGCGTCCAGAATCCCAGGTCCCTCAGGTGCCGGATCACTGGCTACACATCAGATTCCCCGTCCGATCGGGAGAGGGACTCCGCCACTCGCTCGCCGAATGATCAGCCGGCCCACCAGGTTGGTGGCGATGGTGATTATCAGGAGCACGCATCCGAGGGCGGCCAGGGCGTGTACTGCCATGCCCGTGGCATCAGTCAGCGCCGAGTCAAGCAAATCGACGATCGAAGCCGCCAGCGTTGAGAAGCTGCCGTAGATGTTGACCGGCAGCCGATCCAGCAGGTTGCCGCTGATCATCAACACGGCCATGGTCTCTCCCAAGGCGCGGGCCCAACCCAGAAGGGACGCCGCCAGGATGCCGCGCCGCACGTAGGGTAGGGTCACCACCTTGACCGTTTCGTAGGGGGTCATCCCCAGGGCAAGCGCCCCCTCCTTGGCCAGGATCGGGACCGTGCGGATCAGCTCTCTGGTGGTGGCGGCGATGATCGGCACGATCATCACGGCCAGTACCAGGGACGCGGTGAGAAGCCCTTCCCCAAATCCAACCGGGGCGCGGAAGAGGGGTATGAAGCCAAGCACGGACGCCAGCACCGGATAGACGTGGGCAGCCATGAAGGGCCCGAAGAAGAGGATTCCCCAGAGCCCGTAGGCGACGCTCGGAATCCCCGCCAGCACTTCCAGGAAGACTGACAGGCCGCTTTGAAGACGGTACGGTACCCGCTCGGTGAGGGCCAGCACCGCCCCGACCGAGACTGGCACCGCTATCGCCAGGGCGATCAGGGACGAAGCGAGCGTCCCCACGATGAAGGGCAGGGCTCCGTAGGTAGCGCCATGCGGCGCAGTGATTCCGTTGTGATGACTCAGGGTGGTGGCGTAAAGCTGGCCGAAAGTGAAGATCTCACCAGTGAAGAAGCCCCGACCGCTGAACATGAAGGCCGGGATCGCCTCCCGGATCATCTCGGCTGCCAGGAACAGCAGCATGCCGCTCGGCACCAGAGCGGCGGTCAGGAATCCGAGCCGTGCCAGCCGATCGCGCCTGGTCAGATCGCGGTCTCTGATGTCTCTCCTGGCCTGGGATCCGGCGGGGCCGGCGCTTTTACCGGCCCCGCCTTCGCTGGTGATCACCTGAGTGCTAGCCGATGTCGCGCAACCGGATCAGCCGGTGATCTTCTGGATCGCTGCATCCACTTTCGGGATCACGACCGCAGGCATGGCGACAAAGTCGACAGCCGCCAGGTTGTCCGGAGTGGCACCACCGCTCGAACTGATCGCCCAGGAAAAGAAGGTGCGAACGGCCTCGGCAATCGCCTTGGTCTTCTGTTTCTTCTGGACTATCAAGTACTCGAAGTTGACGATCGGGTAGGCTTGGGCTCCCTTCTCATAGATGAGGGACTGGGTCAGGTTGGCGGGAGTTGCACCCGCCCCAGCGGCAACCGCCGCCGTGATCGTGCTCTCGATGGGCCTGACGAACTTGCCGGACTTGTTCTGCAAGAGGCCCTCTTTCAGTCCGGCCTCGATCGCCTCGTTCTCCACACTGACTCCGATGTAAGCGATGCAGCCCGGAGTCCCAGTGCAGACTGTGATCATCCCCGGATTGCCCTCAGCAGTCAGCTCATTGCTCACGGCCGGCCAGGTCACCGTGGTCCCCTCGGAGGGACCGTTCGCCCACGCCTTGTTCGTGGCCGTGAGAAAGCTGGTGAAGATGAAGGTGTCACCCGAGGAATCGACCCGGCGGACGGGCACGATAGCGAGGTTAGGCAGAGTCACGCCTGGGTTGAGGGCGGCGAGCTGAGGAGCGTCCCAATTGGTGATCTTGCCCTGGTAGATCTCGGCCAGAACGTTGCCGGTGAACTTGAGATAAGGCGGCGCCCCAGGCACGTTGTAGTCGACGGCCTGCGCTGAAATCGCGATGGGGACGTTCATGAGGCCGGGGTTGGCGAGCGCATCCGCAGCTGACAGGTAAGCATCGGACCCCCCCAGTGAGGTCAGACTTCCGATCGCGTCCGCGATCCCTAGTCCCGAGCCTCCCGCNNGTGGGAAGGGGCTTGGGCTTCTTGGACTTGGCCAAGGCCACCGTGCCCCCAAAGCTACCGAGTACCAAGAGGCCCAGCAGCAGCAGTGATGCTCCGGATAGTCGTGAGACGAGTCGTTTCGGGCGCATTGAATCCTCCTTCAGGAAGTCCAGTGTCAAAACCAGATCGATCCAGTCGCGAGTAAGCGTCGGCGCTCGGTTGCAGCGGTTAAGCTGTCCGCCCCTCCACGTAGGCCCGGCTACGCGCGTCGACAGCACTCGTGAAGAACTGGCTGGCCGGAGCGGTTTCCACCACCTCGCCGCCGAGCAGGAAGAGGACATCGTCGGCGCAACGGGCAGCCTGCTGCAGGTTGTGGGTGACGAAGACCACGGTCATTCGGCGCTTCAATTCGGTGAGCAATTCCTCGATCCGAGCGGTCGAATGGGGATCGAGCGATGAAGTTGGCTCGTCGAGCAACAGCACTTCTGGCTCGACCGCCAGCGCCCGAGCCAGGCAGAGCAACTGCTGCTGACCGCCGGAGAGCATGAACGGGGTGCTGTTGAGTCGATCGCCGACCGCGTCCCAGAGCCCGACGTCGCGCAGAACCTCCTCGGTCCGGCTCGCGGCTGTTTGCCGACTCCAGAGTCCGTGGATCTTCGCGGCCAAGGAAACGTTCTCCCGAATGCTTTGGGGGAACGGGTTAGGCCGCTGAAATAGCATGCCGACCCGGCGCCGTAAGTCTCGGACGTTGGTGCGGCGATCGTAGATGTCCTCACCATTGAGCAGGATCCGACCGTCGATCCTGACACCGGCCCGACTGTCGTGAAGCCGGTTGAGGCAGCGCAGCAAGGTGGTCTTGCCGCAGCCGGTGGGACCGATCAAGGCGGTGACCTTGCCGGGAGCGAAGCTTCCGTTGACGCCCTTTAGCACCTCGCGGTCGCCGAATTGGACGAAGAGGTCCTCCACCGAAAGCGTCGCCTCGGACGTGTTCGGCTTCGGGCTGGCCACCTCGATGTCCTCCATCAGCACGGTGCGATCGTAAGCGCCGTCCCACTAAGGATCGGTAATGAAGGGATTATGAAAGTACTAAGGAATCGGTCTTCCGAAGCACTCGTCCCCCAGCTTCACCACCACCGCCGCCCCTCCCCCGCGCTCTCTGAGCGACCCACCTCATATTAATTCGCCACTCAACCGCCCCGCCGCGTTGAGCCGGGCTCAGCCGTCCGGAACCGAAGGCTGAGCCCGGGGCGCGCGGGTCATGGTCCGGACGTCCCGAACCAGCAGCACCAGCACGGTCGGGACCGCCATGACCAGCAAGGCGACCCAGAGAGCGGGCTGCAAGCCCAGCGCCACGGCCAAGGGACCCGCTGCTGCTAGACCAATCGGCATGAAGACGAAGGAGCCGAATGAGTCATAGGAGCTGACGCGCGAGAGCTTCTCCTGGGGGATCTGCTCCTGCATGGTGGTCGACCAAAGTACGCCGAATGTCTCCAGCCCCACCCCACCAATGAAGGCCGTGACGAGCAGGGCCACCAGCGGAGCGCCGAATGCGAGGAGGATGAAGAACGGGAACATGGTGAAGACCCCGAAGGTGCCGACCAGAAGCGGGCGGCGGGGCGAGCGTCGCAGCATTACTAGGCCGCCCACGATCGCGCCCGCCCCCGCTGCCGCGTAGAGGGCTCCGTAGGCCGCGGCACCCCCCAGGGACCGGCGCGCGACCAGCGGCAGCAGCACGCTCACCGCCCCCACATAGGCCATGTTGACTAACGAGAACTGGATCACGATCCCCCACAGCCAGGCCCGTGACCAGAATTCGTGCCAGCCGGTGGCGAGTTCCCGGAACACGCCAGGTCGCGAATCCCGGGCTGGGGGCGACCCGACCCTGATGAAGTAGACCAAGACCCCGGCCGCCAAGTAGCTGGCGGCGTCAATTTCCAGGCCCACGCCGGGGCCCAGTAGGGCCACCAACACGCCACCCAACGCCGCTCCCGCGACCCCGGAGCTGTTCCGAGCCAGACCCAACAGCGAATTCGCCTGACGCAGGTGCTGGGGGGAGACGGTGGAAGGCATGAGTCCCACTGCGGCTGGGAACCAAAAGGCAATCGCCAGTCCGTTGACCNNGCCGCCAAAGAGCAGCAGCACCACCATGACGAGTTCGCGAGCGGCGAGCACGATGCTCAGGTCGGTGGCGGAATGGGTGGTGTCGAGCACCCCAAAGGCGAGCGCAATCGGCGCCACCGCGCTCCCCAACAGGGAGGTCGCCTGCGCCGAAAACAGCAGTCTGAAATTTGGCTCCCGGAGGGGTCCCCACGCCGTCACCAGGGCACCTTCAAGGTTCTGCTCCGCACCGGCAGCATCCTAAAGAAGCGACGCGCACCCCCAGGGCCCGGCCGCAGCCACCGCGGCATCGCTCCGGCACCTCCCCAGCCGGACCAATCGAGGTGTAGCGGCCAAGGCGAGTCGGGCGCGCTGCTAGCGTGATCCCCAATGGATGGCACCAGCCAGCGATGACGGCGGAGTCCCTATGAACTGGAACACGCGCTGGCTTCTCGATCTAAACGAGATCAGCCGGCACACGACCTGGGCTCATGGGATCGCCAGCGCTTATGCCCTGGTCCTGGGCCTGGTCGTGCTGGCGGTGCTCTTGGTCGCCGGCTGGCTGCTCGCCCGGCGCCGCTCACCAAGGCACGTCGCAGCGGCGCTGTCGGCCGGAGTTGCCACCGTGCTCGGCTACACCACCGATCAGCTGCTGGCTACTGTGATTAACGAGCCACGCCCCTACCAGACCCTCCACCACCTGCTGGTGTTGGTGCCCCGGGTGCAGGGCTCATCAATGCCCAACGATCACGCCGTGGCGGCCGGGGCGCTGATCGCGGGCGTACTGGTTTACAGCTGGCGGCTCGGCATCCTGGCGGCGCTGGCCGGACTGGCTCTGGCCTTCGACCTGGTATATGTCGGCGCGCAGTATCCAGCCGACGTGATCGTCGGGCTGGTGATCGGAGCTGCGGTCGCCCTGATCTGCTATCGGGTGATCGGGCACCCGCTCACCACCGCGCTCAACCTAATCGCTAAGACGCCCCTAAGACGACTGGTCTTGGACACCTCAAGCCACCCGGCCAGCTCAGCCTCGGCAGCCGGGCCGCACCCCTGAATACCCGTCGGGGACGACCACCCACCTGCAGAAACGCGACCATCAAGTAGGCTGGAGCGATGGAGGCCCAGGGCGCCGCTCCAGCGGGCGCCCCGCTAGCGGCCCCGCCTGCCACCGTCGCTGCTCGCCGCTGGTATTGGTGGCTGGTCGTGGTCTCGGTCATCGGCAGCCTGGACATTGCCCAATTCCTCGCCACCAACTCCGGCATGTTCAGGTCAGCCCCTGGGCGGGCCGCGGGCTCGGTGCTGGGGCTGATCGTGTGGCTAGCACTGACGGCCATCGCCGGGTTGGCCGCCTCCGGTCGCCGCTCTCGAGGCCTGGCCGGGGCGACCTTGCTGCTAGCAGGACTTGCGGCGATAGGCAGTGTGGGCTTGACGGCCATCCATGCCGCGGCCCACGTCGGTGGGCTGAGGCCGGCTCTCGGAGGAGTTCTGAGCCTAGTGGCCCTCGGTCTCGCCATCGTTGCCGTTCGGGACTGAATCAGGATTAGGCCGGTGTGGCATGGCAGCGGGTCTCTTTCCACGCCCGGGTCAAGGCGCCTAGGAACACTGTCGGAGACTGAGCCCCGGATATGGCCTATCGGCGTACCAGGAGGATCCAGGGAACCGCCGTCACTCCCAGCTTGGCTGCCTCTCGGGTCAGACGAACCAGCCACCGGGGGTCGAAGGCGTTGCCAGTGAGCGCTGCCTCGAATCGGTATTCCACACCCTCGGCCGCGCCAGCCCGGGCAGTCTCGGACGCAAGCTCCCGGACCCGGGCTTCGGTCATCCCGTACCGCTCCAGCAGAACCGCAGCTTTCAGGCGCGAACGCCTAATCGGTGCTCCTGAATTGAGGTGGAACGACTGAAATCCAATCTCGAACTCATCTGTACGGGGGAACTGGGCCAGCTGCAAGCGTCGCTTTCCGATGTAGCACCAGGGGCACACGATATCCCCCCGAGACGCCAATCCGCAGCAGAACTCCTCCCAGGCCGCGATCGGGCATGGCCGTCCGTAGACCCGACGGATGATTGACTCGCAACTCCTAAGCTAACCAGCGTGCGACTCTGGTACGCCGTGCTGGTGGGTGCGCTGGCGCTGCAGCGACGGCGCGAGCTGGCGCTCTCCAAGCGGCTGGNNGGGCCGCTGCCCGAAGCTTTCCGTTCATGGTGGCAGTCCATGTCGGCCTGTTCCTCGTCCCATCCCTGGAGGTCCGTTTGGCCCATCGCCGACCGCGCCGTGTTGGCTTGTGGCTGACGCTCCTAGCCGCGGCCACCGGCCTGAGGTGGTGGAGCATCCGCTCGTTGGGGAACCAGTGGAACGTGCGGGCGGCGGTCCCCACAGACTTGGAGCCGGTCACCCAAGGACCGTACCGCTGGGTTCGTCACCCCAACTACCTAGCGGTGATCCTGGAATTTGCGGCCCTGCCCATGGCCGGTGGCGCCTGGATCAGCGCGATCGCGCTCTCGGCGCTTGACGGAGCCGTCCTGGTAGATCGGATCAAGGCCGAGGAGTCACTACTGGCCGAGGTGCCCGGGTATGAGCAGGCGTTCGCCGGTAAAGCTCGGTTCATTCCGGGGATCTTCTGAGGGTCGCCATCTCGACCGTGACCCCCGGACCGAATGCCAGGCTCAAGCCTGTCCCCGGTGCGCCGCTGCGCAGCTCAGACAACACGAAGAGCAACGATGCGGAGGAGAGGTTCCCGTAGCGGCTGAAGGCAGTCCTCGACTCAACCAGTGACCCCGGGCTCAGTCCCAACCCACTCTCAACGGCATCGAAGATGCGCGGGCCGCCGGCGTGGACCGCGAGAAAGTCGAAGTGGCCCTCGCCGAACCCTGCCAGGGCCCCCGCCAACTCATTTTCGATCAGGCGGGGAAGCCGGCGGTCCAGCACTGGATGAAATCCGTCGTCCCGCAGGTCGAATCCCAAGAGGTCGTCGGTGCCCGGAATGAGCCGGGTCCCAGTCGCCACCACCTCGATACCCCCCGGCTCGCCGGTCAGAACCGCCGCCGCCGCGCCATCGCCGAAGACCATCGCTGCGGTCATGTTGTCCACCGATCTATCCTCGGGCTGGAAGGTCAGTGAACAGAGCTCGACGCAGACCACGAGCACGCGGTGCCTCGGCTCCAGGCGCAGATGCCGATGGGCAGCCGCCAGCGCCGCCCCTCCCCCAGCGCATCCCAGCTCGGTGAGCGGGATCCGGATCACATCGCTACGAAACCCCAGGTCGTTGGCCAGCCGCACATCGAGGGCGGGGACCATGTACCCAGTGCAGGAGACGGAGAGGACCACATCGATCTGGTCAGGTCGCAGTCCCGCCTCTGTGAGGGCCTCCTCCACCGCCCGCTGGGCCAGCCGGGGCGCCTCTGCCCGGTAGACCCCCATCCGCTCCCCCAGTGACTGCGGCGAGAAGACCTGGTCAATCGGCTGCGCGGTGTACCGCGTCACCGCCTCAAGCCCGGCGCTGCGGAGGTGCGGCCAAATCCCGCTGAGCGCCGCAAGGCTGCTGGCTGGGTTCAGCTCATGCTCGGGAAGGGCGGTGCCGAACCCTACAAATCGACTCATCTCAAACTCACTCCCAGAAGCGCCGCCCAGTCGCGTACGGCCACCGTTCTAAGCGGTCGGCTGCCGTCGTTCACACTGAGCAACGCCTGCAGTGCCTCCGGCCGACGCCCGGCTCCCGAGATGGCCCGGCGGCTGAGCCTGGCCGAACCAGAGAGCGCACCAGCCAGCGATGCCACGAAGGCCCGCCTTCGCCATTGGGCCGCTACCCAGCGCCGGTAGCGCTGAGCCGCCCCGTCGAGATCCTCGGCCAGGAAGGTCGCTAGGGCCCTCGCCTGGGCCAGCCCAGCACTCATCGCGTCGCCGGTCAAGGGGTCCAGGAAACCGGCCGCGTCGCCGGCCAGGAACACCCGGCCTTGCGCCACCCTCAGTGGTTTGAGATTGAAGGGTCCCGCTCCCGTTAGTCCGCCCATGAGCGGGGCAGACGAGAGCTCCGGATGGACCCGGTCGACGATGGCCCGGTAAGACTCCTCACCGGACCTACCCGGAGCTCGCAGCTCGCCCCTGGCCCCCAGAACTGCCAGCAGGACCTCGCCCGGTCCGACCGGGGCCAAGTAGGTCTCCACGCCTCCCAGAAGCCCCACCTCAACATCCACTCCCGGCCGGTCCAGCGCCAGGTGGCCCACCAGCCCGTACCTGGCCCTCCCCCGCGAGGGGCGCCACCAGCCCATCATCCGGGCCACCGGGGAACGGATCCCGTCCGCCCCCACGAGTGCGGAACCGACCAATGTGCCGCTGGAGGTATCAACTTCGACCCGATCGACGAAGGGCCGGACGGCGGTGACCCGGACCCCGGTCTTGACCCCCGCGCGCTCGGCCAGCAGGGTGTCCAGCCGGATTCTTCGCGCCCCATAACCGCACCCTCTGGCAAAGGCTGCGCGCGCCGACTCGCCCTTTGGTAAGGAGTAGCGCACCCCCCTTAGCGGGGGGAACCCCTCGGAGCCCAGATCAACACCGGCCTGGCGCAAGATTTCGGCGCCGGCGGGCATCAACCCCTCTCCACAGGGCTTGTCCCGGGGGAAGGTCGCGGCCTCCAGCACCAGTGCACCGGGAATCATCAGGCCCAGGGCCGAACCGATCGGGCCGCCCCCGACGACGATGATTCCGCCGTCCATTTCTGAGGGCGACGCTAACAGAGCCACTCTCGGGCCGGAACGTGGCAGGTTCACGGCGGCTCTCAGAACCGGCCGCGGCCCCCGACACCACGCCCTGGCCGGTAGGCTGGAGCCGTGGACGTCCTCTTGGTCGTTGGGCCCGGCGGAGTCCCCGAGCGCGTGATCGCCAAGGCCCGCCACGTGGTCCGGGCTGGCGGCCCAGAGGTGGAGCCTCGACTGATCTCCAGGATCCTGGAGAGGCATCCCCGGGAAGTCTTTGTGGTGGCCCCCGAGGATCGTCGAGCCGGAGCCGCGGCGGCCAGTCAGCTCCAGCGAGCAGGCCTGACGGTGACCCTGATCTCCGACCAGCCCTCTGATGCGGCGAGCGGAATCGCGGTCCGGCCACTCAGCGACTCTGGGACCGCCATGGAGGTCTCCGCCTCCCTACTCGACCTGGTCGGTAACACTCCTTTGGTCCGGCTTGATCGGATCGGCCGGGAGCTCGACTGCCACCTGCTGGGCAAGCTGGAATTCTTGAATCCTGGTGGGAGCGTCAAAGACCGCCCGGCGGTGGCGATGATCGAGGCCGCGGAGGCCGCGGGGCTACTCAAGGAGGGCGGCACCATCGTCGAACCAACCTCGGGCAACACCGGGGTGGGCCTAGCGGTAGTCGCCGCTAGACGCGGCTATCGCTGTGTTTTCGTGATGCCGGACAAGATCGCCTCCGAAAAGATTGACCTGCTCCGAGCGTACGGCGCCGAGGTGGTGGTCTGCCCCACCACCGTGGCCCCCGACCATCCGGACTCCTACTACTCGGTTTCGAACCGGTTGGTGAGCGAGATCCCCGGCGCCTACAAGCCCGACCAGTACAGCAACCCCGCCAACCCGGCCGCCCACGAGGCCTCGACAGGGCCCGAACTCTGGCGCCAGACCGCTGGGCGGATCAGTCATTTCGTGGCCGGGATCGGAACTGGAGGCACGATCACTGGAGTCAGCCGTTATCTCAAGTCTGTCAATCCTGAAATCCAGATCATCGGGGCCGATCCGGAAGGATCTGTTTACTCAGGCGGAACAGGCCGGCCGTACCTTGTGGAGGGAATCGGCGAGGACTTCTGGCCGA
>PKXR01000014.1:2946-3137 GCA_003133485.1 Candidatus Dormiibacterota bacterium | reverse complement strand
GGGACTGCCACATCTGTTGGTCCCGGTGGTGGTCGACG
This sequence comes from Candidatus Dormiibacterota bacterium, assembly GCA_003133485.1. Next base: position 3,099 of record PKXR01000014.1, on the reverse strand, counting down.
CTGATCCCGCGGTGGCGGCGCTCCGCTGGTCGGTCATGGAGATGGAGCAGCGTTACAAGCTGTTTGCCGGCCACGGCGCCCGCAACATCACCAACTTCAATGAGCGGGCGCCGCAGCTGGGGCTGCGGACCCTGCCCAAGATCGTGATCGTGA
>PKXR01000014.1:0-2888 GCA_003133485.1 Candidatus Dormiibacterota bacterium | reverse complement strand
CTGATCAAGGCCAACATCCCCTCTCGCATTGCCTTTGCCGTGAGCAGTGGAGTCGACTCCCGGGTGATCTTGGATGAGATGGGCGCGGAGAAACTGTTGGGTCGGGGGGACATGCTCTACCTCCCGATCGACGCTGGCAAGGCGGTCCGCCTGCAGGGAGCCTACGTATCGGACCGCGAGCTGGATCAGCTGATCGGCTGGTGGAAGGCTCAGGGCCGTCCCCACTATCAGGAGGAGATCCTCCTGGCGGCGGCGCTGGCACCGACCCAAGGTGATCCCGCCCTGAAGCGTGACCCACTTTTCGAGCGAGCGGGGCGGATCGTAATCGGGGAGCAGCGCGGTGCCGCCTCGTTGCTGCAGCGCAAGCTCAATGTGGGGTACACCAGAGCGGCTCGCTTGGTCGATCAGCTCTCCGACGCCCGGGTGGTGGGGCCGTACGAGGGCAGCAAATCCCGGGAGGTCCTAATGAATCTGGCCGAGCTGGAACAGATGCTCGACTCCAGCGAGGACGACGAGTAGCCGCTACCCTTGGCCCGTGGCCAGCAGCGAGCATTCCTTCGATGTGGTCTCGGACTTCGACCGCCAGGAGTTGGTGAACGCGGTCGAGCAGGCCAAGCGGGAGATTGCCACCCGGTACGACTTCAAAGACATCACCGCTGAGCTCGACCTCCACGAGAAGGAGATCGTGCTGCTAGCGGCCTCCGACAGTCGCGCCGACGCCATCCTCGACGTGTTGAAGGGCAAGCTGGTCCGCCGCCAGCTGTCGCTCAAGATCCTCGACCCCGGCAAGCCCGAGCCGGCTGCCAAGGGCAACGTCCGCCAGGTCATCCAGCTGCGCAAGGGGATCGCCGAGGACACCGCTCGCGACTTGACCAAGCGAATCAAGGCGAACCACCCCAGAGTCCAAGTGCGCATCCAGGGCGACGAGCTCCGGGTGACCAGCAAGGACAAGGACGCCCTACAGTCAGTCATTCACGAACTTCGAGAGTTGGATCTGCCGGTGCCGCTGCAGTACACAAACTACCGATGACCACCAGGGGGACCACCGCTCCCCCTCAGACCGTCGGAGAAGTCGCAAAGCCGCTGGGATCGAGCTGGCGAGGCTTCCNNCACGATCAGCCGGCTCGGGCTAATCCCGGTGATCCTCTTCTGCCTTGAGGCGGGCTTTGCGGGGAGTCACCAGATCGCGGCCGGGCTGTTCGTCCTCGGGGCCGCCACCGACAGCCTCGATGGGATGGTGGCGCGACGCCGTCAGGAGGTCAGCAGCCTAGGGATCTTCCTGGACCCGCTGGCCGACAAGCTGCTCGTGATCGCCGCGCTACTCCCACTGGTCGGCGAGGGCGTACTCCCCGCCTGGGCGGGGTTCGTGATCGTTGCCCGCGAGGTCGCTGTGGTCATCCTCCGGGCGAGGGGTACCCGCTCGGGGGTCTCGATCAGCGCCAGTCGAGTCGCCAAACTCAAAACTTTGAGCCAGGACGCCATGGTCGTCGTCCTGATTCTCCAGCACCCATTCCCGCAGCTCGGCCCGTACTCCGGCTGGCTCGTCGCGGTGGCGCTGGTCTTCACCATCACGAGTGGGGGAGTCTACCTCTGGCGCTTTCGGTCGCTGCTCGGGTGGCGGTGAACGACCCCGTCCTCGAGGACCTGGCTCTCGCGTTCCCCCGGGCGCGAGACGTGATCGCCCGGGCTAGGCAGAGCCCGGTCCGGACCCTCGCGACCGCGGAGTCCTGCACCGGTGGCCTGCTGGCGGCAGCGCTCACCGCGGTAGCTCGAAGTTCGACTTCGTTTTTGGGCGGGCTAGTGACGTACGCCAATTCCCAGAAGATCGAGGCGCTGGGAGTCCCGGCTCAGCTGCTGGAAGCCCACGGCGCGGTGAGTTCGGAGGTGGCCGCGGCGATGGCGCTCGGGGCGAGGGATCGCTTTCACAGCTCGTTCGGCATCTCGACCACTGGGGTCGCGGGGCCCGGAGCATCCGAGTCCAAGCCCGCTGGACTCAGCTTCGTAGCGGTCGCGGGGCCGAACGGGACCGAGGTGCTCCAGCTGAACGAGGATCGGGGTCGGCACGGGAACCGCGTGGCCGCGGTCACAGCTGCTCTGGAGTTACTGCGGACCGCCCTCGGCTGACCGCTTTCGCCCCCGTCAAGAACGGCCCACAGGACCTTCCCCTACGGGGCTAAAAGCGCTACAATATCGAACAACTGTTCTCTGCCGATACTCGGACCTTTTGCAACCAGTCCTTGCTCGCGGCCAGCCCGCAGCGACACACTCGGAGGTCACCGAAATGAGCGCTACACTCGAAGTCGCGGGGCGCGCGAGCGGCCCGGTAAGCCGCGATGCCAAGGAGCTTGCGCGAGTGGCCACTGAGAAGGACCGGGCGCTAGGGGCGGCGCTTACCCAGATCGAGCGGAGTTACGGCAAGGGCGCGATCATGCGGCTCGGGGACGGCACGGGGGTCAAGGGCATCGAGGTCATCTCAACCGGAGCGCTCACCCTCGACCTGGCGCTCGGCGTCGGGGGAATCCCGAGGGGGCGGATCGTAGAGATCTTCGGGCCTGAGTCGTCCGGCAAGACCAGCCTCAGTCTGCACATCGTGGCGGAAGCCCAGAAGGCTGGCGGAGTCGCAGCCTTCATCGACGCCGAACATGCCCTTGATCCGGCCTACGCGGCGCGGATCGGGGTGAATACCGACGAACTCCTAATCTCCCAGCCTGACACCGGCGAGCAGGCGCTCGAGATCGTCGAGGTGCTGGTGCGCAGTCAGGCCGTCGACGTGGTGGTGATCGACTCCGTCGCGGCCCTGGTCCCCAAGGCGGAGATCGATGGTGAGATGGGTGACAGCCATGTGGGGCTCCAGGCCAGACTGATGTCGCAAGCAATGCGCAAGTTGA
>PKXR01000147.1:3281-4728 GCA_003133485.1 Candidatus Dormiibacterota bacterium | reverse complement strand
GGCCACCACGTCGAACCCCGCAACTTGCGCGGTACCCTCGGTGGGCAGCACCAACGTGCAGAGCATGGAGATGGTGGTGGACTTACCAGCGCCGTTCGGACCCAGGAAGCCAAAGATCTCTCCGGATGCAACCTCAAAGCTGACCCCGCGCACCGCCTCGATCTCCTTGTAGGACTTCTTGAGGTCCTTGGCGATGATGGCTGGCTCGGTGGAATCTCCCCCCCTCACCACGGGGCGCGTCTCAAGCTGAGTCACTGACTAAGCTTGCCACAGTGACGGCCACGACCTAAAGGGGGACGGCGGCGTCCGGCAACCGTTGGGTCGATTCTTCGCCGGTGACCGACCAGCCCCGGGGCTTTCTGCTGCGACGAGAGATGGTTGGGAGGCACATCAGCGGGGTCTGTCCTGGGGGTCGTCGGGCGGCCGCACCAGAAAAACCGGGTGTTCGGGGCTGGCGGCAGCGAGCTCCTCGTCTGTGGCGTCGGCCGCGACCGTGATGAATGAGCGTCCTCCTCGGACTCTGAGCGCGAACTCGCGCAGGATCGGCGGACGTTCACTGATGGGGACCTCCTCCAGCCGTACGCGCTGGCGGTCTCGACCGCGGCGGAGCTCGGCCGAGCCGGAGAGCCGCGCGTTCTTCACCCAGTCGGACCCCGAATAACCTGCCACAACGTAGCGATGGCCCAGGAACTCGACCACGGCAACAGGAGTCGATCGCAGGATGCCGCTCCTGCGACCGGGGATGGATAGAAGGTGTTGCGGGGCGGGCCCGATGCCGCGCCGCAGTAGAGGGCGGTTGAGCCGATTTAGCAGCTTCAGCCACCCCGGCGCCCGTCGCTCGGGCGGGGTGGGACTGCGGCCATCAGTCAAGCCACTTCAATCCTGTGCAGGCGTCTCCGGATACGGATAGAGCACCGAGAATACCGCCCGGTTCAGCCCTTCAGCCCAGCTAGGAACTTGGCGCCGCGAGGGCTTCCCCAACCGGTGCACGGGTCCCAGCCCAGACCAGCCTTGTAGGCTCCGTTGTTGCCCTGGGTGATATCGCGGGTCACGCCCTCGCTCTCCAGCGTCTGATAGAGCAGCGGATTGAGATAGCCCGGGCTGTGACCCAACGACTGAGCACAGCGGATCAGCAGGGCCGCCCACAGCGGTGCCACCGCACTAGTTCCCCCGAACACCGCCGACTGGCCGTCGACCAGAACCCGGTAGCCTGTCTNNCGGGGTCGGCCTCGCCCGCCACGTCCGGCACCCCCCGGCCGGCCTTGCGACCGGGATCGGCAGAGGGTGGGACGTCAGCTTTGTCCTGCCAGCTGGGAAGGGGGAAGAAGTAACTGACGCCTCCACCGGTGGCCCCTCCCTGGGAGCCGTCGTTCCAAGTCACCTCCGCCTGGATGACCCCCGCCCGGGAGGTTAGTCGGGTGCCTCCACAGGCCAGCACATGCGGGCT
>PKXR01000147.1:3024-3179 GCA_003133485.1 Candidatus Dormiibacterota bacterium | reverse complement strand
GCTGATCGAGATCACCGACGGCCGGTTGATCTCATCGTGGAGCGCGGCGTTGATAGCGGCCAGGAATCCCTGGTCAGTGTTGGGGGCGAAGTACACCGCCAGCCGGATTCCGGGCGCCATGGCTCCGACCAATTCGATGTCCAGCATCACCTCGC
>PKXR01000147.1:0-2996 GCA_003133485.1 Candidatus Dormiibacterota bacterium | reverse complement strand
TAGCCGCCGCCCAGCTCGATCAGACCGACGCACTCTCCGGCCCCACTCGTCTCGGCGGGGAATCCGTAGAGTTCCGCCACCTGGGTCGGCAGGTAGCTGAGCGGCGCCGCCACGGCCAGAGACTTGATCGGTAGCGGCAGCGGTAGTGGGCGGAACTGAGGGCTCGCCACCGGCAAGGTTTCNNACGACCCGATCTGCGAGCTCCCCAGGCACCGCGGCGGAACCCAGAGAAGCTCTGAATTCCCCGCCGGCTACCGCGCTCCGACGTAGCTCGACAGCAAAGAGCTCGCCGAGCCTCTCAAGCCGGCCCCGGATCTCGACGGTCCGTCGGTCGGCCGCCACCGAGAGAAAATCGAGTCCCGCCGCACTGCTCCAATCCCGCACCGCCTCCACGTCATCTGGGTGAGCGCCCCGGGCGTCCATCAGTTGCTCCCGGGACAGATGTGCCCGCAGCCGGGGGCTGAGCAGCCCGACATCCTCGAGAACCGGTGTGTTGGTGTCAGGACGCGGCCTCAGCACAAGCGTGACGGCGGCCTCCTCGTCGGGGTCGACCGGCCCTAGGTCGGTCCATCCGGATCCGAGCGAAAGCTCGCGCTCCAACGGGAGAGAGAGTTCTGATTTGGCAGCGTCCATGTTCCCCAGTATCGCCGCGCACCATGGCCGCTGCGGTCTGGGAACTCCCGTCGGCAAGCGGCACGGCACCTCCGCGCGCGATGTTGACACAAGGGTGAATTTGGCCGCGGGCAACCTCGTCGACCGGCGCTTGGTCTGGCTGCGCGCCGAGGCTCCGCGGCGGCCCGCGCGGAACTGATCTATCGCTCTTGTGAGATCCCCCTGGTGATCTGGAGTAAGCCCACGAAGCTGCGGAAGACGGCCAGGGAGTCCTCCCCTTCGATGTCGACCTCCAGCTCCGAAAGGGCTCGAACGCCCCGAACCTGAACCGCCAACTCCGCCAGGTCAGCGTTCCGCAGAAGCACTCGGAGCTCGACCGGAGGTTTCAGCGATGGCGGATGGATCTCATGTAGCCGGGCGAGGGCGCTGATCGCCCCGTCGTGGATCCGTCGGCCGGCTACCACCGGATGGAGGCTGCGCGCCGCCAACCGCGTAAGCGACTGCTTTACCACCACCATCTCCGCACCGACGAGGATCGGCTCAGCCTGGGCGGCAGTGTGCTGGTCTCCAGTGATGAGCGCCACCGGAACCTGATAGTGGCTTGCAACCAGCGCATTGATGCCGCTTTCGCCGACCAGGTGTCCGTTGAGCTCGACTCGTTGGACGACCGCCGGGTTGTAGGTGTGAGACAAAACCGAGGCGGCCCCGCCCACCGCACCGTGGTAGCCGATGAAGAAGCAGGCGTCGAAGTCGTCATCCAGCCCTTCCATCATGTACAGAGGCTTGTACCGCCCCGAGCAGTATTCAGCCTCGCCATGGAGTAGGTCAGGCGCCAAATTTCGCATCGACCCGTGGGCGTCGTTGACCAGAAAGCTCTGGGCTCCAACTGCCACCGCGCCGTCGATCGCTGCGTTCACTTCCCCCAGCAGCAGCCGAGGTGCTATCGCCAGCTCGTCGGTCACGGAGACCTGGCTCCAGTCGACGATGCCAGCCGCGCCCTCCATGTCGCAGGAAATGTAGATTCGGATTCAGCTCCCTCCGGCTAACGTTTTGGCCCGTCCAGTCTAGGCGGGATCGCCGTCCAGTCACTCAAGGCGTTCGGCCGCTGCGCTGGGGGCGAGAGTTGCGAGCGGTTCGTCGAGCCGCGGAGCGCTGCCCGCCAGGCTCCGAGCGGTTCTAAAGTGTCGGGTTAGTCATCAAATCTCCGCCCCGCGCCTGACTAGCCATCGCACGGTGGGATGGTCGTAACCGGAGCTGCCAGCCCGGTAGCCGGGCGCGAATGATCGGCGTCGCGATTGCGGCAGCAACCGCGATGGCGCGTGGCGGTCACGGTACCGAGCCATGAGGTAAGTACCATCACGGCAGAAGAGCGGCGGAACACTGGACCAACCAACGCTCTTCGGATGCTCCCCATCGTGCTGTCTCTGCAGAGTAGCAATCGCGATCTTTCCATCTTCCTGGGTACAGGGGCACTGACGTACCTAGGCGCTGCGGTTACCGCTCTGCTGCTTCCTCTTCCGCCCCGGTCGTGATCCGATCCAATTCCGCCCAGTCGGCTTCAGTCGCAATCCAAGAGGCCGCCTCGACGTTGGCGACCACCTGCTCTGGTCGGGTGGCGCCTGCAATCACCGAGGCCACCTGGGGCCGTCCCAAGAGCGCCCCGAACGCAATCTGCAGCAGGGACGCACCACGGCCCTGGGCAAAGTTCTCGAGGGCCTCGACGGCGTCGAACCTGGTCTGGTCGTCGAGCATTCCCGAGTTAGAAGGGTGGCTCGCCCGCGACCCCGGGGGAGCTGGCTGGCCTCTTCGGTATTTGCCGGTCAGCAGCCCCCGGGCCAAGGGAAAGTAGGGCAGCAGCCGCATGCCCAGGTGGTCGAGTGCCGGCAGAAGTTCCCGCTCGACCGCGCGGTTGAGGAGGCTGTACTCGTCCTGGGCACCTACGAAGGGGGTCAAACCAAGCGAGCGGGCGGTCCAGTTAGCCTCTACCACCTGCCAGCTGGGGAAGTTGGAGCAGCCGATCCAGCGTACCTTGCCCTCCTGGATCAACTCCTGCAAGGCTCCTAGCGACTCCGCGATGGGGGTGGCTGGGTCGGGCTCGTGCATCTGGTAGAGATCGATCACATCGACTCCCAGCCGACGGAGACTGGCGTCCGCCGAGTCTCGGATGTATTCAGGTGATCCCCGGTGCTGAGCGGGATCCTCCCCAGCTCGCCTCATGCCGAACTTGGTGGCGATCATCGCTTCATCGCGTCGCGCGTGGAGCGCCTGTCCGAGGAGTCGTTCGCTCTCACCGCGGCCATAGATATCGGCGGTATCGAAGAGGTTGATGCCGTGGTCGAGGGCGGTTTCGACCACCCCCCCAACGGCCTCGTCCGGCATCCGGG
>PKXR01000064.1 GCA_003133485.1 Candidatus Dormiibacterota bacterium | reverse complement strand
CACCGGCCGGCTAATCGTCCGGGCCACCAAGGTGGGCGCAGACACTCAACTGGCGCACATGGTCGATCTGGTCGAGCAGGCCCAGCTCCAGAAGGCCTCGGTTCAGCGTTTGGCAGATCGAATTTCGGCAGTGTTTGTCCCGACGGTGATCGCTGGGGCCATCCTCACTTTCATCACCTGGATGCTGCTCTCGGGCTCCGTGGAGTCNNCCATGCACTGGTGAATGCGGTGTCGGTCCTCATCATCGCCTGTCCCTGTGCTCTGGGACTCGCCACGCCGGCGGCGCTACGGGTCGCGTCCGGTCGAGGTGCCCAGCTGGGCATCTTCTTCAAGGGGCATCAGGGGCTCGAAACTTCCAGAACGGTGGACACCGTGGTTCTAGATAAGACTGGTACTGTCACCCAGGGCAAGATGGAGCTGGCCGGCCTCGAAGTGGTTCCGGGGGTGGAGCGCTCAAGCCTGCTGCACGACGTCGGCGCGTTGGAGCAGGCTAGTGAACACGCAGTCGCGGCAGCGCTCACCGCAGCCGCGCGCCGCGACTTCCCGAAGCTGCCACAGCCAACTGAATTCCTGAGCCGGCCCGGGCTAGGCGCAAGTGGTGTCGTCGACGGTCACCAGGTGTTGGTCGGCAGGCCTGAGCTCCTCCAGGAACGAGGGGTGAGCATTCCGAACGGAATCGCCGCCCGGTGCCGGAGCTGGGAGGTGATGAGCCACACCGCAGTCCTGGTGGCCCGGGATGGACGGACCATCGGGGCGGCGGCGGTCGCCGACGCCATCAAGACCTCGGCCGCCCCCGCGGTCCGGGAATTGCAGCAGCTCGGCCTCCGCTGCATCCTAGTTACCGGGGACAATGAGGCAACCGCCAGGGCGGTCGCCGCCGAGGTCGGGATCCACGACGTGGTCGCCGGCGCTCTGCCGACCGAGAAGGTCCGGATCATCAGGGAGCTGCAGGCGCAGGGCCACTCGGTGGCCATGGTTGGCGATGGGGTCAACGATGGTCCAGCCTTGGTGCAGGCCGATCTGGGCCTGGCCATTGGTTCGGGCACCGATGTCGCCATCAACGCTGCCGACCTGATCCTGGTTCGCGACGATCTTCGCGTCGTCGCCGATTCCATCCGGCTGGCGCGCCGGACTATCCGCACCATCCGGGGAAACCTGATGTGGGCCTTCGGCTATAACGTCATCGCGATTCCTCTCGCCGCCCTGGGTCGGCTTGACCCCCTCATAGCGGGCGGTGCTATGGCCCTGTCCTCGGCATTCGTGGTGTGGAACAGCTCCCGCCTACGGAACTTCGAGGGATCTCCGGGTCCACCTCCACTCCCTCGGGCCGCCCGGGCGTCGGGGGGACCAGCTCGGGCACTCCCGGACTTCGCGGAGTAGCTCTAGGAATCCATCTGGCATGTGCCACTGCGATCCCCGGGCAGTCTCCCCGGCGCGCCGATTCCGGAGCCGGGCCAGCCGCGACCGTGTATTCGTGACCCACCCACGGTGAGTCCGATTGAGACGCCTTCCCGGCAGATCCGCATCCGGGTCCGACACTGGCGGGTGGTCGCTGCCCTGATCGCAGTTGCTCTGGTCGCGGTCGGCGGGCTGATCCTCATAAGTCGCCCCGCGGGGGCCGCCCAGAAGCGGACGGACTTCGCGGCGATGGTGCTGACGCTCCGCACGGACTTGGCCGGGTGCAGTACCAAAGCGTCTGAGGCGATCACGGATGTGCGGCTGACGGAACGTGGCTCCGACTCAGTGGATCAGGCTGAGAAAGCGGCCCAGTCCGCCGCCCAGGGCTGCGCGCCGGGTACCGCCAACGCGATCTTCGAGCTCACCCTGTACTCAGTCCCCACCTCGCTGTCAGGACTGAATCTGAACTATGCGGTCAGCTGCCTCGGGGTGTGGGCCCAGGAGGATGTGGGTCCCGCCCTCCGGAATGAAAAGACCTTACTCGCTCACCCCGGGGATCAGAGCGCCGCCTCCGCCTACCGGCTTCAGGCGGGGTGGGCCGCTGCTAATCTCCGATCCGCTAATTCGATTCTCCGGCGAGCCGCCGGCAAGCTCGGAGTTACCGACTTCTCTTCAATCCAGCTCACCTCGATCGAAGCGGTGGGGCTGCCACGGCTACGACCCTAAATCCCCGGATCGGACGCCGCCCCGGTCCGAGGAACTGCTCGGAGTCACCTCGGCCGCCCACCCGCCGAGTNNCCGGCCGTCGGAGCAGCGATCGGGACCGCAGGCCCGCCGCCTCAACCCCACAGAGCTCGCCAGATGCCTGCCCGGCCAATCGCACGCCCAACGATCTTATTCCGGGCGCGCCGGGCGATACGGTGAGGATTCATTGAGGCCAAGGTGCTGACATCGTTAGTGAGCCGAGCTGCCCGATACATCTGAGAGACCAAGCTGCGCCGCTTCACCCGAGTGCTTCCTCACAAAACGCCTTCGCGTCAGTGGCAAGTTCCGTCCGGCCCTCCCCCTCCGACTCGATGAGGTCAAGCAAGGCGAGTGCCTGTTCTCGCTGCTGAGTCCCGATGACCAGCCCTAGAGAGAGCCAATAGTCTGCGGTCTCCAGAACGATGGCGTGGAACTCCTGTGGCAGCTCCGCCGTGACTTCTGCCATGGTCTGAATCAGCGCCCGCCCGTATTGGTTCCAGGCGGGATCCGCCGTGACGCTCCCCTCATTGGCCACCGAACCTCACCTCCCTCACAACTTCTCCGGAGCCAGTGACCGGATTCTAGCCGCGGTGGATCCTGTGGCAAGGTGGGTACCACTCCCCCGTCGCTGTTGGGGAGTCATCGGATCACCGGGCTGCTCTCTCCGACGGGTACACCCTTCCGAAGTTACCGCATACGGAAATGTCGCGCTAGACTCTCTAGTGATCGCCACTTGGCACTGCAATTGGAGGCGGAGATGGGATTTAAGGACTTATACAAGTCAATCGACCAGAAGAGCAAGGCGGTCGCGGCCGATCTCCAAGCTAAAGCCGCGGAGAAGGCGCCGATGATTGACGCTAAGATCGCGGCCGCCAAAGATGCTGCCGCCAAAGCGACGGCACGGGCCAATGAATACGGCAAGGATCACGGCCTAGGCGGGCCGAGTGCCTCCGGCGCCACCGCAGCTGGCACCGTGCCGGATGTTGGCCAAGCGAGCCCCTCCACCTTCGACTCGTCCTGGGTCCCGGCCGACGTCGGCCAGCACGGCGAAGATGGCGGCCCTGAAAAATCTGGCTAACCGCTGCACCGATAGCGGCGGGAACTTCGGGACAGCCGTGTCGGGCACGCTCTAGGGTCACGATGACTCCGCGGAGCCGCATCGTGGCTAGGTATCCCCTTGGTAGGGGCTAACCGCTAAAGAAAGTCCCATTACCACGATCAGATAGCAGCCGCGCGGGGAAAACTCCGCCACCGAGACGATCGGAAGCAAGGCTCCGTGATCGAGGACGGCGGCTAAGCACCGGCGGAAAACTGGGAGTCCGTACCCAGTCTGGCCCGTGGTGAGCCCAGCGGGGTACATGATCCGGCGGGACCTTGGCAGCGACTCAGGCGCTGCTCTTCTCGCGGCGCTGATCGCGTCTGACGGATTCCGCGACCAACCGACTCTAGGTGGCCGGCGGCCGGGGTTCATCGGCAGCTAGGCACTCGCCACGCCGTCGGTTCCGTTTCTCAGCCTGGGGGACCAGCCGGTCGCAACCAAAGCGATACATGAGCAGGCTCGACGGACGCCTGAACGGCCCGAACGAACTCGGAGCTGACCACCTCCAGATCGACATCCTCCCGAAGTCGGTGAGCGAAGGCATCGATCGTCGCTTCGGCATCGTATCGAGCCCGGTTAAAGCGACGGTCAACCAGCCGCTGAACCCGTCTGCGCAGGGGGTTGAACAGAGCGACCGCAGCGAGGGTAGAAGCCGCGACCCCCAATGGAGACGAGAAAGGCAGAACTCGGGTGGCGACGGTGACCAAGCCGACATAGACTCCGATCAGAATTCCGGTGACGATAGCGTACGAAAGCGAGCGGCTGATCAGCCGGTCGACGTCGTACAGGCGGTACTTGAGGATCCCCACCCCAAGTCCGATCGGCAGACCCAGGATCCCACAGAGAAAGGCGAGGGTATATAGCCACTCCCCAATCCCCCCAGTGAAGCCGGGTGGCGGTCCCGCAATGATGAACCCCACGGCAATGATCGTCACCACGCCACCGCCCATGAGCCACTTGAGTTGCTGTCGGCTGTCTCCCCTGGAGCGCCGGTAGCTCGCGACCAACCGCACTGTCCAGGCAATCCAGAGGGCCAGGCAGATCACGCCCACGAAGACCGGTACAGCGCTCGACGCCAGCAGAAATCCGTGAAGATTGCTGGTGTTTGGGCTGCCATCGAGCAGAATGTCTACGTGGCCTCCTAGCCCCAGGATCGCTCCTTCGGCCAAGGCGACGATGGTCGCGATTGCACCGGCAGTGGCAAACACCCACAGCGACCAGCGCCAGCGTGGAGAGGGGATCCGGCCTGCTGGGAATAGCAGGATCGGTGGAGCCATCAGCAGGAGCCAGGGGACCCACAGAAAGCCCACGGATATCGCAAGCCAACCAAGCGGCAGCGCGCCTTGGTGAATTCGGTAGTCGATAACCGAATAGATAGTCCCGACCTCGCTCAACAGAAAGCAGAATGCGGAGGCAAGCAGGACCCACCCAATTGCATTGCGGGGCTGCCTCGACGCAACCACATAACCCACCGCGGCGAACGCGAAGGCGATCAAAATCGGCCCGATATTGTTGGAAAGGGTGGTGTCACGGTCGTGATTTAGCAGTGAGAGCACCACCACCGCCGCAATTAATCCCAAGTTCACTACGCTCAAGATGATCGCGGTGGTTGGCGACGGCAGCAGCAAGCGGTTAGCTCTGGGGGCCCTAGCCGCCTGAGGGGCTCCACTAGCTTGCGCTTCCGGGAGGAGGGTTGGCATGTGGGCACGTGCTCCTGAGCTATCGGCCCGAAGGGTATACCAATTCAGNNCGCGAGACGACTTCCGGGCCGGTGCCCGGTCACCACTTGCAGACTGGCGCTGTGCGGCTGCGTTCAATGATCACTCTTTCGTGTTCACCTTTCGGCTCTAGGAAAAGCGCCGACTGGTGCGCCGCCGAGGAGCCTGACCGG
>PKXR01000074.1 GCA_003133485.1 Candidatus Dormiibacterota bacterium | reverse complement strand
AGGGTCACCTTGACGTCCACCACCGGGTAGCCCGCGACCACCCCGGATTGGAGGGCGTCGATGCACCCCTTCTCGATCGGGGAGATGTACTCCCGGGGGATCGTGCCGCCCACGATTTTGTTGATGAACTCAAAGCCCTTGCCGGTCTCGTTGGGCCCGACCAAGAGCTCGCAGTGACCGTACTGGCCGTGGCCACCGGNNGCTTGCCGACGTTGGCGTCGACCTTGAACTCGCGCAGGAGCCGGTCCACGATCACTTCCAGGTGGAGCTCCCCCATTCCGGAGATCAGGTTTTGGCCGGTTTCAGTGTCGGTCCTCACCTGGAAGGTGGGGTCCTCCTCGGCGAGCTTCTGGAGCGCGATGCCGAGCTTGTCCTGGTCGGCCTTGGTCTTGGGCTCGATGGCGACGCTGATCACCGGCTCCGAGAACGTGATTGACTCCAGCACGATCGGGTGGCCCTCGTCGCTGAGGGTGTCTCCGGTCGAGGTGTGGCGGAGGCCGATGGCAGCGGCGATGTCGCCCGCCAGCACCTGCTCAATCTCCTCACGGCGGTTGGCGTGCATCTTGAGGATCCGGCCGACGCGCTCCCGCTCGCCCTTGCTTGCGTTGTAGACGTAGCTGCCGGACTTGAGCGTCCCGCTGTACACCCGAAAGAAGGTGAGCTTGCCAACGTAGGGATCGGTCATGATCTTGAAGGCCAGAGCGGAGAAGGGAGCGTCATCGGCCGCCTCGCGCACCAACTCCTCACCGGACTTGAGGTCGTGGCCAGTGATCGGCGGTCGATCCAAAGGGCTCGGTAGGAATTCCACCACCCCGTCCAGCAGCGGCTGCACGCCTCGGTTGCGCAGGGCCGCGCCGCAGAAGACCGGGAAGATCTCGGCGATCACCGTGCCCTTGCGCAACGCCCGGCTGAGCTGGTCGGGATCGATGGGTCGATCGTCGAGGTAGGTCTGCATCAGGTCGTCGTCGAACTCGGCGGCAACTTCGACCAGTTCCAAGCGGGCCGCCTTGACTGCGGCAGTCATCTCCTCGGGCATCTCGGTGTTGGTCAACGAGGTCCCGAGGTCGTCGGTGTAGATGGTCGCCTGCTCCCGGATCAGGTCGAAGACCCCCTGGAAGCCGTCCTCGGCTCCCAGCGGCAGCTGCACCGGGATCGCGCGGGCGCCTAGCCGGTCCTTGATGGATGCCACGGCCGCGTCGAAGTCCGCCCCGATGCGATCCATCTTGTTGATGAAACAGATCCGAGGGACGTCATATCGGTCGGCCTGGCGCCAGACCGTCTCCGACTGGGGCTCAACCCCGCTTACGGCGTCGAAGACCGCGATGGCGCCGTCCAGGACCCGCAGACTCCTCTCCACCTCCGCGGTGAAGTCGACGTGGCCCGGAGTGTCGATGATGTTGATCTGATGGCCCTGCCACTCGGCGGCGGTGGCGGCCGAGGTGATGGTGATCCCGCGCTCTTGCTCCTGGACCATCCAGTCCATGGTGGCGGCGCCGTCGTGGACCTCTCCCATCTTGTGAATCCGCCCGGTGTAGAACAGCACCCGCTCGGTGGTGGTGGTCTTGCCGGCATCGATGTGGGCCATGATCCCGATATTCCGGACCTGGCTCAGCGGAACCCGCCGACCCTTGGCGCCGGTGCCGCTGAGCGCTACTGACATTTGGGTGCCCATCAGTAGCGGAAGTGGGAGAAGGCTTTGTTGGACTCGGCCATTTTGTGGGTGTCTTCCTTGCGCTTGACCGCCTGACCCATGCCATTGCTGGCGTCCATCAGCTCGGCGGCCAGTTTGTCGGCCATGCTCCGACCATGCCGGGCCCTAGCCCCGCGGATGATCCAGCGCCTGGCCAGGGCCAGCCGCCGGTCGTGGCGGATCTCGACCGGCACCTGATAGGTGGCGCCCCCGACCCGCTTCGGCTTGACCTCGATGATCGGGGTGACGTTGCGCATAGCCTGGTCGAATACCTCGAGGGGCTCGCGGCGTTGGCTTTTAGAGATCCGTCCCAGGGCGTCGTAGACGATGTGTTCGGCGGTGGAGCGCTTGCCGTTGAGCATCACCGAGTTGATGAACTTGGCCAGCCCCTCGCTGTGAAATTGGGGATCGGCGACTATGACTCGGCGGGAGACCCGCGCGCGGCGCGGCATATCAGGAGGCCCGTGCCGGCTTCTCGCGCTTCGCCCCGTACTTGCTGCGAGCCTGCTTGCGGGCCTTGGTCCCGGCGGTGTCCAGGGCCCCCCTCACGATGTGATAACGAACTCCGGGCAGGTCCTTGACCTTGCCCCCGCGGACCAGCACCACCGAGTGCTCCTGCAGGTTGTGCCCGATCCCGGGGATGTAGGCGGTGACCTCGGTCTTGGTCGTCAACCGCACCCTGGCCACCTTCCGCAATGCCGAGTTCGGCTTTTTGGGGGTGGTGGTGAAGACGCGCACGCACACGCCCCGTCTCTGAGGCGATCCCCGGAGAGCCGGCGACTTGGTCTTCTTGGTCACCGGCTGGCGACCTTTCCGGACCAACTGCTGGATGGTGGGCAAGTTGAATTTAACCTAGGGGAACATTGGCCGTTCCGGGGCGACGACCAAGCGCGGACAAGCAGACACCCCTCCGGAGGCGCGAACGCCTAGTTTACCGCCGAACGGGGGCACTGTCAAACTTGAGCCGTTCTCAGAGCCGCCCAGGCGAGGCCCCGACCGGCACCCTCCGTCGGAGCAGGGCGGGGCCCTGCCCCGGAGGCTAGTCGAGCGAGAACATCACATGCTTGACCTGGGTGTACTCCTCCAGGGAGTACATCGACAGATCCTTGCCGTAGCCGCTCTGCTTGAAGCCTCCGTGGGGCATCTCGTTCACGAGCAAGATATGGGTGTTGACCCACACCGTCCCGAAGTGGAGCTGGCGGGAGACCCGCAGCGCCCGGCCCACGTCTCTGGTCCAGATCGAGGCCGCCAGGCCATAGTCGACGTCATTGGCCCAGGCCACCGCCTGGTCCTCATCCGAGAAGCGCTGAACGGTGATCACAGGCCCGAAGACCTCACGCTGGATGATCTCGGCGTCCTGGCCGGTGGGAAGCACCACGGTCGGGCGGTACCAGAAACCTGGCTGGTCGAGGCGAGCACCTCCCGTCGCGATCCTGGCGCCTGCCTCCCGGGCCCGGTCCACGAAGCCGGAAACCCGCTCCAGCTGCTCCGAGGAAACGACCGGTCCCATCTCCGTGGAATCATCCTGGGGGTTGCCCAGCTTGAGCGACTCCACCGCCGGCACCAGCTCTGAGAGCAGCCGATCGTGGAGCTTGGAGGACACCAGAACCCTGGCTGCGGCGGTGCAGTCCTGGCCCGAATTGAAGTAGCCACCGACCTTGATACCCTCCACCACGGCGGTGATATCCGCATCATCGAAGACCACCACCGGGGCCTTGCCACCGAGTTCCAGGTGAACCTTCTTGAGGGTCTGGGAGGCAGCTTTGGCCACCTCCTTCCCGGTCGCGACATCGCCGGTCAGGGAGACCATCCCGACCCCGGGATGACGGACGATCCCTGCCCCCACGGGCTCGCCGTCGCCGGTGATGACATTGAGGACGCCGGGCGGCAGGATGTCGGCGGCCAGCTCCGCCAGCCGCAGCGCGGACAACGGAGTCCACTCCGACGGCTTTAGGATCACGGTGTTCCCGGCGGCCAAGGCGGGGCCGATCTTCCAGATNNCCCCGATCGGCTCCCGCCGGATCATGCTGGTGAATCCGCTGACATACTCCCCGGCCGCCTTCCCCTCCAGGCAGCGGGCCGCTCCCGCGAAGAAGCGCAGCGCGTCGACCATCGGAGGAATCTCCTCGGAGACCACCTGGGACACCGGCTTGCCGACGTTGGTGGACTCCAGCTGCGCGATCTCGTCTCCGTGGTCCTGGATCCGGTCAGCCAGCCGCAGGAGAGCCTCGCTCCGTTCGCGCGGNNCGCCCCAGCCAGCGTCGAAGGCGCCCCGAGCCGCCACCACCGCCCGGTCGACGTCCTCCTCGCTGCCCTTGGCAGCATGGGCGATGACCTCCCCAGTGGCCGGGTTGTACACCTCCTGCACCCCTGCTCCGGCGCTCTCAACCCATTCACCGCCGATGAAGTTCTTGCTGCGGTCCAGCACTGCCGCCATCTTGAGCTCCCTCCTTTGGGGGCCGGCCGGTAGGCCGACCACCGCCTGACTTTATTCCTTGCCTGCGCTCGCCCTCGCCAGCTCGTGCTCCAGGGTGTCCAGACCGATCAGGAGCAGGTCCTCGGGGATGTTAAGAGGCATCAAAGTGCGGAT
>PKXR01000202.1 GCA_003133485.1 Candidatus Dormiibacterota bacterium | reverse complement strand
AGATCTCGTTGTGGACCTCGATGTGGGGGAAGCGCTGGCGCAATCGATCGATAATCGACTGGGTATCCCATACCGAGAGGGTGGTCTGAGTGGTGACCGCCAGTTTCGGGGTCGAGAGCTCCAGGGTGTCGACGTCCGCCAGGGACTGCACCAAGTGGATCTTGCCGGGCGCCTCGCCGAGCACTCCCTCGGGCTCTGGGTGGCCGACCTTGCCGATATAGATGACCGTGTACCCTTCGCCGGTCAGCCGCTGGACTAAGTCATGGGTGCGAACCACATCGCTACAGGTGGCATCGACCACGTTCAGGCCCTTGGCCCGAGCTCGCTCCTTGACCTCTGGGGATACTCCGTGGGCAGTCAGCACCACCGTCCCCTCGGTCACCTCCTCCAGCGCCTGCAGACGGGACGGGGCGTCGATCAGCCTCACCCCTCGCTCGGCGAACTCCCGGGTCACATGCTCGTTGTGGACCAGGTAGCCGAGCATCGCTACCGACTCACCCTCATGCTCGTCAGCAGCCTGCCGGAGAGCTCGGACCGCCTCGACCACGCCATGGCAATACCCGCGGGGCCGAATCTTGACTACTTCCACGCCTCGATCGTAGCAGTCGCTGCGAAGAACCTCGATCTCAAACTGGCTCCCCAGCACTCGCTCAGCTAGCGGTCTCGAGACGGCTCGGCAAGCGCTCGGTCTGAATTTACCAGCGTCGGCCAGCGGAGCCTCAGCTCCTCTTCACCGCCTCGTTCCGCGTTCAGTGGAGCTTTCGCGGGAGCTCTAGACCGCGACCTTGAAGGCTGAGGCTCATCCCCTGACTCGGACCGATTCAGGTTTCGGCGGACCGTCGTCGGCCGCCTAGACGCCTCGACCACCGTTTCCAGCCAGGCCCAGGCGCGATAGGCGGAATATCCCCCCAGGGCCAGGAGGGACACGGACCCGACGGCGTTGAGGAGTCCCGCCAATGGCGGAACAACGATGGACAGCGCAGCGCAGGCCCCGACGAGGGCCAACGCCGACTTGATCCGACCCATCCCCATCATTTCACAGATGTCCGACTCGCCAGCCCAGATGGGGCGATTACGATCTCAGCGAGATGCCCTCAAACCTGGCTACTGGCTCCGGCCACGGCACGCACGGCCACCGAACTTGGCTGCACCTGCTCTCTGCGGACCCGACTTTCGTGCCGAGTCCAGCGCAGCTGGAGGCCACCTCTAATCTGTTGGTCGAGTGCGGACTTGCCACCCTTGGACCGGAACCGGACATTCTGCTGCCCGGGCCCGAGTTCGCCCGACTCCTGCACCCCCGTGGGCAGCTACCCATGGCGGGACCCACTCGTGGTGAGGTGCGACTCGAGGTCGGGGTGTTGCGCTGCTACCCCGACCCCGGCCCGGAGGGCTTCGAAACCGACCCGCCCCCGAGCTATCGCGCAGCTTGCCCGACCTGCGGACTTTCGCTCGAGTTCTTCTTGCTGCGGTTCCCCCACCCCGACCCCATGCTGGCCGCCTGCCCGACCTGTGCCGGGGAGTTCGACATCTCCTCTCTGCCCTGGTCGCCGCGTCTTCCGGTGGCTCGCGCCGAGCTGACCTTCGGTGACCTGGAGGGTCGGCCCTCGCTTAGAACGAGTGACTTCTTCTCCCGACTTGAGAGCCTTTGGCAAACGCCGCTTACCGAGGTTTACGTCACCCTCTAACGGTCGGGCGTCTCACAGTTCAGTCGCCGCTAGCCGCCGAGCCGCCCGGGCCCACCGCCGCCCAGCCCCCTCGGCGCTGGCGCCATAGTGCGAAGCCACGTTGAGGGCGCCGGGCACGCGCAACATCAGATACAACGCCGCGAAAGCGAAGAGGATGCCGATCAGCCCGTGACCACGTGCGAACGCTAGTGCAATGGCGCTGCGGAGTACGAGCAATTGCACGAATTGCATGAAGAGACTGATAACCAAAAGTCGCAGCCACTGCCGCGAAAATGTTCTCGTTTCGGGAAGGATCCAGGCGATCGCGGCGAGCGGCGCGGCGGCGCATAGGACCGCCAACAGGGTGTAGCGAACAACGTAGGAGAGCACCAGGATCACCACGGCGACCACCAGTGCAGCCGCAAATAACAGCAGGAAAATGTTGGTAGATGCTGACTGCAACGCGGGACCGCTGAGGGGTGAGTCCCAGGGCAGTTGCGCCAGGCTGACATTGGCCCCACCCACGACGACCGCGCAAAGCGCGTTGTTGAGGTTGATCGCCTGCTGGAGCATAGGCAGGCTCACCACGCCCAGGCCCACCGCCACCAGCACTCGCGGTAGGACGACCTGAAGGTGATGGCGAGAGTCGCCCGCGCTGGCCACGGTACGCAGTGAGCTGTACAGGAAAACGGCCACGAGCAGAGCGCTGGCTGCGCTCAGCAAGACGTGATTGAGCTGGGCCACGCCGGGTGTATCGGTGAAGGGGTGGTGCCGGAGAGGAGCCGCGGCGTCGTACGTTCCGAAGAGGTAAGTCCGGAGCGATGCATCGAGGGCCTCCCGAGATGAGGCCACAAACGAGGCTAGTGTCCCGCTGATCAGATGGTCGAGCAGGGAAAGGGGATGGAGATCGAAACTGGGAAAGGCCAGCGCGTCCAAAGGTCAGCCGAGGCTGTGAGGGACCGCCGCCAACAGGACATGCGTGAGCACCCCGGCCAGCTCCACTCCCAGGGTCCCGACGGCAATGCGCCCCAGCCAGCGCTGGGCCTCCATGGCACTGTGAGGGTTGGGTGCAACCACCCGCCAGACAAACGCGCTGACAAAGGCCAGCGTGCCCAGGCTGCCAATGATTCCCTGGCCGATCAGGACCCAGGAATTGAGCAACGAATTGAGCTCGCTCACGTGATAACCCCCCCAGACCGAGATGCTCCTTCCCCTATGTCCGCCGGGACCGGGAGCTGGTGCCCGTCAGCCGCAGTCGGCCAACCAGGGTGCTTCGGAGCTGGTAGCGACGATGGTCGTAGGTCCGTCGTTAACGGAGTCGACCAGCATGTGAGACCCGAACTGTCCGTGGCCCACCCGGCTCACTCCCAAGCGCCGCAGCTCGTCGCTGAATAGCTGGTACAGCTCGAGGCCGCGCTCCGGCCCCGCCGCCGAGGTGAACGCCGGACGATGGCCCCGACTGGTGTCGGCAAAGAGAGTGAACTGGCTGACCACCAGCGCCTCACCACCGGCGTCCAGCAGAGATAGGTTCATCTTGCCGTTGGCGTCGGGGAAGATTCGGAGCTCGGCCAGTCGGCCGGCAAAATGACGGGCGACGTCGGGACTGTCGGAAGGTGCCACCCCGAGATAGATCAGCAAGCCGGTGCTGATCGCGGCCACGAGTTTCTCATCGACTGTGATCCGGGCCTGCGCCACGCGCTGAACCACCGCCCGCAACGGATCAGCCGATCGCCCGCAAGCTGCGGTAGATCCGCATCGCCTCGGCCTCGGCCTCGAGGAATCCCGGAGCCCGGTCCTGCATCCCGTGGATCGCAAAGCTCCACCACCCGGGAGAGCTCGCCGGGCCGGGCAGGGCTACCCCGTGATAGCGAGGTGGGTAGAAGGTGATCGTGCCTCCGGGGAGCCGCTTGAAGATCGGACCCGACACCATCACCTCGTCGATGCTGCGGGGACCGCTCACCTTACCCTCCACCAGCGCCAGCTGGCGCTGCTTTCGAATGGGGTTGTCCGGATCGGAGATGACGGCCCGCCCTCCCCACCGCTGAGTGAGCTGCAGCAGGCCGAAGCAGACCGCCAGGGCGTCAGTCTCGTCGCCCGCCAGCCGTACCAAGCCGGCCCCGAAAATCGGCTCCCGATTCTCCAAGCGGAGGTGGCGCAGGTACTCCATCTCGAACAGCCCTGAGGAGTCATCTGTCGCCAGCCAGAGCGGCTCGGACTGCCAGCTTCTGGTCGCGGCGAAGTCGGCGACCGCATTCATCCAGTCAGCCCCGTCGGCCCGGCCAGGGTTTGTCAGCTGCACGAACAACACCCGGCCCATGGAGATTGATTCTAGACCCGGTCCACAGGAGACTCACTTCACTAAGCGAGGTCGGCGCCCCCGCTCAGGTCGGCCTGTCAGCGATGAGCAAGCGATGGTAGCCTGCTGCTGCCTCGATCTGGATGGGTGATCGCCGCGGACCTAGCAGGAGGAGGAACTGTCCTCGGCTCGCTCGCTCTAGCCACTGGCGTTGGGCGTCATCGAGGAGGTACCCCTGCTGCAGCCGGACTGCGGCCGCCGGAGGTTGGCTGCCCAGCAGCATGGTCGCTGAGTTGACCGCCATTACTTCTCCAGGGGCGCTGCCCAGGAGGTCTCCCGCCGACTGCGTCAGCAGCACGAGGGACCCCTGGTATTTGCGGATCCTCCGCGCCAGCTGAGTCATGAGCCTCTGCAGCGGAGCATTGTCAGCCAGCAACCCTGCCTCGTCCACGATGGCCTGCTTGGGGCCGTCGTGTAATCGGATCCACGACCAGAGCCAGTGCGAGACCAGAAGAGTTGCGGCGGGGACCCAGGCCGCAGGCAGCTCCCGCAGTCCGACCGCGGTGGCACTCTCGACGGCCGGACCCCGTCCGGGAGAGTTGAAGAGTGCCCCGGGAGTTCCATCCAGCCAAGGCAGGAGCCGGTGAGCTACCGCCTCGCCAGCCTCGGTCTGGCGCAGCCGGGGGAGGCAGTCTGAGAGCACTGCCGTGGCGGACCCCGCCTCAATCAGGGTCCATCTGACCGCGTCCGAGACCTGGCCGATTTCGGTCGGAGAGAGTGGGCCACATAGCAGGGAGACCAATTCGGCCACCGCACTGGGGGCCTCGCCGGGCGCCGCCATCTCGAGAACGTTGAACCCGCATGGTCCCGATTCGCCCAGCGAGAGATACTGGCCCCCGACCGCCTCACACCAACGGCGGTGCTCGTTTTCAGGATCCAGGACCACGGTCCTGATGCCCAGACGCACCGCCTCCAACCCCAGTAGTCCACCGAGGTAGGACTTCCCACTTCCGGACGCGGCAACCACCCCCAGATTGGCGTTGGGCAGGGACGTCACATCGTGGAGGTTCAGCCAGATGGGCGCCCCCGTCCGCAGGTGTCTGCCGAGATGGACGGCTCCCGATGTCCTGCCATCCCAGTCGTCCAACCAGGGCCAGAGGGACGCCAGCTCGGTACTCTGGACCACCCTCCGCGGTCCGGCCGGTTGGGTCGAGCGCAGCTCGGTCTGTAGTCTGGCCGGGACCTGATTGCACCAAGCGGGGGCTAGCGCCGCTCTCAGCGCGGTCATTCGGGTACCCATGTGACGTGCCAGCCGACGGACTTCGACTGGGCTGTCGCCCGCCAAGGTCACGGTGACCGCTAGGTCGAAGAGCCTCCCTTCGGATCGGGCCAGCACCTCCCGTAGCCGGGCGGCCGAGTCCAGGGCCGCCCGCAGCCGGGGGTCCCCCTTCTCGCCGCGCTCCCCAGCGGCCAGTTCTCTGGCTCTCAGCCCGAGCACTCTCCGCCGAAGCGTCCGGTCGGCCTCGCCGGGAGACCGCGGCCAGACGTCCAGGACCAGGTCAAATTCCCCGCGCGTTCCGACTAGGGACCACAGCCAGCCTGGGGCTACGGCCACTCCTGGTAGCCGTTCCAGCCACATCGAAGTCAACCAGCGTCCCCCCGCACTTAGTAGGTCGGGGCGCTCCCGCCATGGGCCTTCCGCCAGGGGGGGCGGCCGCTCCTGGACCTTCCGCCAACCAGCGGTTGGTTCCGGAAGTCCCGGATCAGTCACGCTCGCGGCCAGGGTCACGAATACCTGCCTGCGGAAGATCGGCCGGCGCCGAATCCCATCAGCGAGATGCTCCTCTAGAACCCTTTGCAGGTCGGCTGCACCTCGGTTCGCCAGCTGGAGTGCGGGGAGTGCGGTCCGCTGTTCGCGCCGGGAACAGACCAGAAAGCGGAGCGGCTGTCTTGACTGCTCCAGCCAGCCGGCCAGTTCGCTGGCCAATTTCAGACGCTCCGGGGCTACCAAGTCGAGGATGTCGGGAGCCTCAGCGCGCCAGGTCGCCAGGTGGTTTTCTTCCACCCCTTCCCATCTCACCAGGATTTCGAGTCGGCTAGCACCTCGATCCCGGGGAAGCGTCGTCGACCGGCTGCCGCCGTCGTCGCCAAGTCCGAGTAGAGGATGGCCGCCCCTTCCCAACCCAGAACTAGTCCCGCCAATCGGGCGTGGAGAGTTGGTCCTGCGGTTCTGAGCTCCAACCGAGGAGATCCAGCGCCGTCCGGTCCCTGCCAACCCAACCAGCGACGAGGGTCGGGCAAGCTTCTGAACCGAGTGAGCCCCGCTCGGCGCCGGGTCCCAACTCGGCACTGACCCACTCTTGGTGTCCCTCCGTCCAGGTGGCGACGCCCCGGCCCGCAAAACCAAGGGTGAACCGGGCCCAGCGAGCCACGGAGACGCCTTGAACCTTCCCCCAGGCCAGGATCGCGGTGGTCAGCGCCAAGACGCCGGCGGCGCTCAATCGAAGCGCAGCGGGTAGCGGCAGCTCAGCTAGTGCCCAGGCCCCGGCCGAGCCCAGGCCAGCCAGGATAAGCCTGGGCGCGGGAAGTCCCAGGGCGATCACCGCCTCTCCGTCCAGGTTGTCCGCGAATCGAAAGTCTTCCATGGTTGGCTCCGGGAGGTTCCCGCTCCAATGGAGTCCGCTGAACGAGAGGGTCGGGGCCGACGTCAGCGAGGTCGGGATATCTCCACCGCAAAACCCAGGTCCTGGGCGGGGAGCCGGGGGGGTTTGGTAACCCTGACGTGCACTCGATCAACTTTGGGCAGCTTCAACACCACTTCGGCGATCTTGGAGGCCATCGCCTCCAGCAGGTGGAACTGGCCTTCTTCCACGATCCCCCGGACAGCCTCATAAAGTTCCACGTAGTTGACGGTGTCTGCCAAGTCGTCGGTCGCCTGGGCGAGGCTGATGTCGGCCTCAACCTCCAGATCGACTCGGAACTCACCCCCGGCCCGCCTCTCGGCAGCGGAGACGCCGTGGTGGCCGAAGAATCGCAGCCTAGCTAGTAGTAGAAGGTCGGGCCGTGATGATCCGGGTTCGGAGTTGCTCAAGTTCACCCCCGGGTCTCTCTGAGATCGCCGTCAGCGGCTCTTGGGCTTCTTTTCGACGGCTTCGATAGAGTCGATGTGGACCACTTCGCGCCGGTTGTCCCGGGTCGGGAATAGTACGACCAGGGTCTGGGAGAGCGCCGCGATAACCTGCCCGACATCATCTATTGAGATGCCCTCGATGACCTCGCCGGTACTGTGGCGCACAACGTCGTTCACCTTTACCCAAGTGCCCGGAGGCCAGCGCATTTCCGGGGTCAGCTCTTCAGGACTTAGGTCCTCGATGGAGACAGCACCACGGTTCCCGCCCCAGGGACGAGTTGGGGAGGGTCTCGGCGCAATGCGGGCGACCGGGGCTGCCGGCGGGTCAGCCACTAGCTCCGGTTCGGCTTCCTCTACGATCTCCACTTCCTCCTGGTCATCCTCGTCGGCAACCACAGCCGGCTCGGCCGGGGCTTGTGCGTCAAAGCCGGGACCTAGCTCTTCCGATTTTGGCGTGCGCTTTGGACTCATGGGCACCAGATCATAGATTTGGGGCCTGCCACTGGCGACAGCCGCGGGCTGGCTCTGCAGTTCCATCAGCCTACCATGAGCTCCGCCCGAACTCGCTGGGGGTTCACTCCTCAGCGATCGTGGTGACCCGCCACGGCTCGCGCTGACCGTCCAGAACCATCCGCAGCTGCACCGCCTCGTTTGTCGTGCTGGGAGGTGCCTCGGTGGTCAGAAAGCTGGTGCGATCGCGATACCTAAGCCGCACCGTGGCGTGCCCCTGGGCGGCGATATCCGAAATCTCCAGGTTGAGCGACTCCCGGAACGGGCTCACCTGGATCCCCGCCGCCTGGTAGGCGGTGAAACGAGCCTTGAGCTCCGCTAGCGCATCCCCTGCGAAGGCCTGTCCGAGACGGGTGAGATTGCCGCTCACGGCGGCGTCGTCCAGCACGGCCAGAATTCGTCGCATCTCGCTACGGATCCGATCGACCAGCTGGGGATCGGGCGACTTTCGCCGCTTCGGCAAGTTGGGCATCTAGCCCTGGCCCACCCGGGGCCGCAGCACTCGGAGCAAATCGGTGGGCAGGTAGGCCGATGCCGATTGCTGCTGGCCATCCGACGCGTCCAGAATCATCGGCCCCCGCTCATCCGCTGCGATCGCGCCTGGTAGAGAAACCGGCGCCGGAGGCACCTGGACGGTGGGCGCCTCGGCCCAGCCGAAGTCTTCCAGAGGCTGGGACTGAGTGGCGTTCTGGACTTGGGCCGCCTTCAACCGGCTAATAGATTCCTCCGCCTCCAGCCCGGAGCCCGTGGGGATATCCTCGTAACCTGGGCGACGGACGCCTTGGACGGTTCGGCCGACCAGCGCCACTGGCAGGCTCTCCAAATTCTGCAGGAGGGTCATGCCGGCCGCCTCCACCAGGCACTGCAAGGTGGGCAGCGGCCAGAGCGAGTCTCCCGGAAAGACATAACAGCGATTGGCGGGAAAGTGGCGCAGCTGGGAGAGGACGGTAAACCCGGGGTTGCCACTGCACAGGACGGCCGCCGGTGCCTGGCCGTGATCTAGCATGGCGCCGATCCGGGCTAGGCTAGTCGCTGGGTCCGCCAGCTCCCGGTCCTCGACTGCCCCGACCACCCGGAAGGAGGGCACCAGTTGAGCAGCGCGGCGAGCCAGATCGGCATCCCCGACGACCACGAGCGTGTTGAGCTGGTTGGCCTCTTCCATCTAAGGCTCGATCGTACCCCAGGCCCGCACGATCAGTCCCTCGGAGGCGAGCCCACGCCGCTCACCTGGAGGTCAGTTCTTCCAAGTGAACAGTGATCTCTTTCAGACGGCGCTGGTCGAGCTCGATCCCCAGCCCGGGTCCGCTGGGGACCGGCAGGGTGCCGTCGGCGGCCAGCTCGAACGGCTGCCGCAGCAAATCCTGCTTGAAGTAGCGGTCGCTGGCAGAGGTGTCTCCGGGGAGAGTGAAGCCCGGCAGTGAGGCCAGCGCCAGGTTGGCGGCCCGGCCGATCCCGGTCTCCAGCATCCCGCCGCACCAAACGGGCCAGCCAGCCTCTCCGCAGGTGTCGTGGAGCTGGGCCGCGGGGAGCAGACCTCCGACCCGACCCGCCTTGATGTTGAGGATCCGACCGGAGCCCAGTGAGATCGCGGCCCGGAGGTCGGCGAGCGATTCCACGCTCTCGTCAAGGCAGATAGAGGTTTCAATCTGCGCCTGGAGTGTTGCGTGGTCGATGAGGTCATCGTGGGCCAGCGGCTGCTCGATCATCGTGAGGTCGAACTCGTCCAGGGCGCGTAGCTGGTCGAGATCTCGGAGCGAGTAGGCGCTGTTGGCGTCCAGCATCAGCGGAGTTCCGGGAAATCTCTGGCGAACCGCCCGGGCCAGCTCGACGTCGTAGCCGGGCTTGCACTTCAACTTGATCCGCTGGTAGCCTTCCGCCAGGTAACCCTCGATCGCGCTGATGGTCGCCGCCAGCGACGACTGGATGCCGATGCTCACACCACATCCGATCCGGGAGCGGGATCCCCCGAGGACCTGGGAGAGGCTCTGCCCACTGGCCCGGCCCGCCTGGTCCAGCAGGGCCATCTCCACCGCCGCCTTGGCCATGTGATGGCCGCGCACCCACCCCCAGCCTTGGGCGTGTCCCACGACATCGGCCTCCGGCCTACCCAGGACCGAGGGCAGAATGTAGTCCCGCAGGGCGAGGAGCGCGCCGGCGCAGGTCTCCGCGGAGTACCCGGGCTCGATTCCCGCGGCGCATTCACCTACTCCATCGACTCCGTCTCCCTCGAGCTCGACCAGCAGAGCCCGGCGGACGGTCTGAGTGCCGAAGCTGGTGGTGAAAGGTGAGACCAGGGGCAGCTCGACCACCCTCAGCCGGGCTCGCTCCACCCGCAGCCGCGGAAGCTCTTGGGTCATGACAGCCGTCCTGCCCAGATCTTGGCCAGCAACCCGGCTAGAAGCGCTGCCCGGTCCGCGATCGAGATTAGCTCGACCCACTCACCCGCCGCGTGGGCGTTGCCCCCCACGATCCCCAGCCCGTCAAGGGTTGGCACGCCCAGCGCGGCGGTGAAGTTTCCGTCGCTGCCGCCCCCCACGGTGGCTCCCTCGAGCCCTGGCCAGCCGAGCTCCCGCGCGACCACCTGGGCGAGAGCGAATAGGCCGCTTGAGGAGACCGGCTCGAACGGGGGCCGGTTGGTGCCGCCCTCCACCTCCAGAGCCGCTTCTGGGACGGCGACCCTGAGCTTTCGCACCCCCTGGTCGACTCGCTCCGCCTCGGCAGCTAAGGCGAAGCGCACGTCGATCTCGAGCTCCGCATGGGCGGGAATGACGTTCGCCCGAGTCCCCGCCCGCAGGATGGTGGGGGAAACCGTCGTGCCCAGCTCCGGTCGGGCCAGTGAGGCCACCTCGGCCACCAGGGGAGCGATCGCGACCAGAGAGTTCACCCCTCGTTCAGGGTCCAGCCCGGCGTGGGCAGCCCGGCCTCGCACGGTCAAGCGGTACCCACCGATCCCCTTCCGAGCGATCTTGACAGCTTGACCGAGCGGCGGCTCCAACACCAGCACCGCCGAGGAGTCTCGCGCCTCGGCCTCGATCAGGTCGCGGGAAGCTTCACTGCCGACCTCTTCGTCCCCGGTCAGTAGCAAGGTCATTCCTCCCCGCTGGCAATTCGCCTCCCGGAGCCCGGCGAGCGCCGCCAGCGCCACCACCACCCCGCCCTTCATGTCGAAGACCCCCGGACCCATAGCCCGTCCTGCCGAGACCTGGAAGAGGGGCTGGAAGGAGCCGGTATCCCAGACCGTGTCGAGGTGGCCGAGCAGAAGCGGAGAAGGGCCTCCCGAGTCGTCCCAGTGCAGCACCAGGTAAGGGACCGCGCCCTCTTCTACCAGCCGGATGTCAGTCGCCCCAGCGTCGGCCGCGAAGAGTCGCTCGACGATCCGGGCGCAGGTCGCGATCGACTCGCGGTCGCCACTCGGAGACTCGCAGCTAACCAGTTCCTCGAGGGCTTCCAGCCAGCGGGGCTGGCGGTCACCGAGCCACCGGCGCAAAGCGGGCAGATCGGGTGACCTGTCCAGTTGAGGCACCGGCAGAGTCTAAGCCGCGAACTGTCCGATGGAGGCCGCCGCGACGGTTTCCCAGGCAGTGTGGTGACAACGGGGACCCGCCGGTCTGCCTACTTGCAGACCCACTCGTCGGACTCGCCGATGGAGAACATCTTCGCGGCGATATCGGACTGCTGCACCGGGTCCCAGATGTCGGTGCCGCCGTGGCCATGGAAGGTCGCCGGCATGAACTGGAAGAGGCCGCTGGCGCCCGACGACGTGTTCACGTCGGTAGGATCTAAGCCCGATTCACATTGGGCTACCCCGAGCAGCCAGGAGTACGACACGTCGTACTCCTGGGCCGCTGCCCAGATGATCTGGGTGATGGTGCCCACCGGAGGCTCCGGCACCGCTTGCCAAAAGGCCGATCCAAAAGGCAGAGCCGCCACTGCCGGCGGTGGCGGGGGGAGCACCTGGGCCTCCTGGAGGGGCAGCGTCACCTGAAAGTTGGTCACCGACAGGACGCTGCGAGCCTGGCTGGCGACCTGGGCGATCGCCGCCGGGGCGGTTGAGGGCGGACCCGTGGCGCCCTCGGTCGCGAGCGCGGCCACCACTGGCGTGCTGATGAGAAGCACGGTCGCGGCGGTGATCCACCGCAGGCGGCATGCCAGCAATGGAATCCGACTGGCCGGCGTCTTCGCCTCATGGCGGAGGGAGAGGACGACCCTGGGGGTATAGGACGGCCAGGTTAGCTGCGCCATGTCAGGAGCTCGCCGTGGGAGGGTAGATGAACCCATCGAACCCGGAACCGGCGTCGGGTACCACCCGGTAGTCGACCCGGTCGAAACCCCCACCGGAGCCGTAGTAGTTCATCTCGGAGACTTCGAAGTTGTTCGGGTAGCCAGCACCTGGCACCGAGATCGCGGTCACGTAGGCGACGTGGCCCGCATCGGAAGCTCCGCCGGAGTCAGGCGGCCACACCACAATCGCCCCTACCGCCGGGGTGCTGCCCTCTGCATGGCCGGCGGCAGCGGCGNNAGGTGCAGGTGCCAAAGGCAAACGCCCAGTCACCGGTAGTCACGGTGGCGGCGGGGTGGGTCAGCTCCGCCAGTAACTCGTTGGACTGGACCCCGAGCTGTCCCTCGATAGACTCGGCACTGGCCTCATCGTCCAGCAGCTGTTGATCCGCCTTGACGATGGACTGCTGTTCGTGCTGGATCGAATTCACCAGCTGAGCCACCTGGGAGGCGATGGCGTCAGGCAGGGTGGAATTGTCGAAGAACTGGGTCATGTCGGGGGAAGCCAGCGCGGTGGCCACCTCAGCTGCACCATTGCCGTCGACATACGCGGTGCTGACCAGGCTGATCAGGGCGTTGCGGTCTCCGCTCAGCTGAACTTGCAGAATCTGCTGGGTCGTCTGATCGTTGCTCAGCTGCTGGTTCAGCGAGTTGAGCTGGTTCTGGTTCGTCTCGATCTTCGCCAACAGGGTCTTAACCGAACTCGCGTCAGCAACCTCGCCCTGTGCCTCAAGCTGATCGAGCAGCGAGGTCAGGACTTGCTGATTGACGGGGTCGGTCGACGGCTGAGCTGTAGCTCCTACTCCCGTGACAAAGATCGAGGAGACCCAAACCAATCCGGCCGCGCTGGCAGCAAGCCATGCGCGCCCAGCAAATTGGGCTCCGCGCATACGTCCTCCCACATAAGCGCGTACGGTGCGGACTTGGAAGGTAACCCATGGGACTTGCCCGGGTCAACCCCCACTACCAGACCTGGCGGAACCTGTCGTATTCAGCAGCAATTTGCCGGGAACTCGTTGGGCAGCGGCTGAGGAGCTCCCTACCGGGCCGGGGCCTCGAGTGCGGAAGGTCCCCACTCATGGACCAGTTCCACCAGTCGGCGGAGCTGGTCGGGGTCGGAATCCGGGAGCACCCCGTGGCCCAGGTTGAAGATGTGACCAGGTCGGTGGTCTGCTTCTCGCAGCACCTCCCGCGCGCCGGCCTCCAGAACATGCCAAGGGGCCAGAACCGCGGCCGGGTCCAGATTCCCTTGGATGAACTGTTCCGGGCCTAGCCTGGCCCAGGCCTCCCCGAGCGGCAGGCGCCAGTCAACCGACACTCCATCAGGCCCGGTGGCGACCACTGCCTCCAGCAGATGGCTTGAGCTGGTGGAGAAGTAGACGACCGGTAAGATCGGGCGCAGCCGCTCGATGAGAGCCTGGAGGTGGGGGGCGACATGGCGGACGAAGCTGATGCGGTCGAGCACCCCGACCCAGCTGTCGAACAGCTGAACCACATCGGCGCCCGCCTTAGCCTGGGCGATCAGATAGCGAGCCAAAACCTCAGTCAGCGTGGTCATCAGGCGGTTCCAGAGCTCCGGTTCCGAGTGGATCAGGGCCCGGACGTGCGGGTAATCCCGGGACCCCTGGCCTTCCACCAAATAGCACGCAAGAGTGAAAGGGGCGGCGCCAAAACCGACCAGGGCAGCGCGTCTTCCCAGCCGCTCGCGCGCGCCTCTGATGGCGGGAAAGAGGTAGGGGGTTGCCGCCTCCGCCTCCACTACCTTCAGCTCTCTCACCTGGCGCTCCGTTCTGATCGGCTGCGCGATCACCGGCCCGACCTGCTCGCGAATCTCGAAGTCGACGGCCATCCCCTGGAGGGGCAGCATGATGTCTGCGAAGACCACCGCCGCGTCCACCCCCAAGATTTCGACCGGCATGCAGGTGACTTCTGTGCTGAGATCGGAGTTGGTAGCTATCTCCAAGAAGCCGAAGCGCTCGCGCAGTGCCCGGTACTGGGGCAAGCAACGGCCCGCTTGGCGCATGAACCAGACGGGAGTAGCGTCGGTTGGTTGACGGCGGGTCGCCGCCAAAAAACGCTCAGCGCCTTCGGTCACAGCGTGCGGGCCGGGTGTGCAGCGACCATGAATTGATGAGCATGCCAAATCCCAGCCGCGTGAGGCGGTGGCGGGGTTACCTGCTTCTGCTCCACCCCGGGCCGTCCGTGGTCTGCACCACCGTGACAACCGTCGCGGGGTGGAGCGCTTGGCGCCAGTCTGACCC
Organism: Candidatus Dormiibacterota bacterium; assembly: GCA_003133485.1. The sequence continues at coordinate 17,902 of PKXR01000202.1, read as the reverse complement.
CCGCGACCGCCCCACCGGGTTCTGGCCGGCCAAACTCGCCTGTGGCACCGCCGCGATGGCCTTCGCTCAGGTCAGCACCGGAGTGCTCAACGACGCCTTCGACGCCCCCTGGGACCGGCGGTACCAGCAGTACAAGCCGATCGCGAGCGGAGTGGTCCCGCGGCGTCAAGCCTGGTTGATTGGGATCATCTGTGGCGCCGCCTCTCTGCTCTGCGCTCGAGCGGCCGGGGTGAGGCCGCTGCGGCTGATGCTCTTGGGGCTGGGGAGCGGCTGGAGCTACAGCCTGGGACTCAGTCGCACCCCCCTGTCATTCCTGCCGTTTGCCTCGGGACTCGCGACCGTGCCACTTCTGGGGCCTTCAGCCGTGGGGATCCCGATGCCCTCCCAGGGCCAGGTCGCCCTCCTGGCCGCCGGGCTCGGCCTGGGACTCCACCTGGCCAATGGCGGACCCGACATCGAGCGGGACCGACTGGCCGGGAGGAGAAGCCTGCCGGTCCTGCTCGGGGAGGAAGGATCCCGGCAAGTGAGCCACCTTCTCCTCGGAGCCGGTGCCATGGCGGTCGGTCTGGGAAGCCCGACCTTGGGCCGCAAGTGGGCCTGGGGAAGCGCCGGAGCCTGCTCGGCGCTGGTCTTGGCTGATCGGCTCGGGCCGCGCGCTGACCGAGCCCGAGGCAGCCACCCGTTCGTCATCCCAGCGCTGGCCGGTGGCGCTCTTGCTGTCGGCTGGCTCCTGGCCCGGGCCCGAGGAGCAGGTCGGTGACTGCTTTTAGGCAGAGGCCTGGCCCCAGTGGGTGAGGCTGACCGCGATTCTGGCGCTAACGAAGGCGAGGTCAGAATCCGACCCTCGATCGCCTACCGCCGCCGAACTTCAATCAGCGCTGGGGCCACGATCGCGGCGGTGCTGCTGCCCATAAGCGTGCTGCTGGCCGTTCTCAGTCAGGACTGGTCTGTCTTGCTGCTGTGTGCCTTTGCCGCTGTCCTGGCCTCGGTGGGCTCCTTCTTCGGGCAGGCGCACAACGAGGTGTTTGTCGGCCCGAGGGGGATCCGCCGAGTCTCACGCGACTGCGACCTGACCGCCACCTGGCCCTCGCTGCGAGCGGTGGAAGTCAGAGTACCGGGTAATCGAATTGTGGCTTTCACGCTCAGCACCACCGGCCTTCTGGTGGAGCGCCTCACCAAGGGCCATTCGAATGCCGCGGAGGCCATGGTGCGCAACCCTCCCGAGGGATTCGAACTCCGGCTGGAGCGAGAAGCCGCCGACGCGCTGATGGCAAAGATCTCGGAGCGACGGCGCGACCTGCCTGGCTTATCCGACTGGGCCCGCGTAAGCCGGCCGACCTAGCGGTCTACCCCAAGACTGGACTGTCGCGCGGTGGGTCGTGCCGATGCGCGCGAGTCACGAAGGAGCTACGGCGATCAGTGGAGCTACGTCGGCCACTGTGTCGCGCTGCCGGGAGCCTAGCGCTCAGCCGCATCGCGCGGTGTCCAATTTTTATTCACACCCGTGGACCGATGTCGTCTCCTCCCGTGTGGCGGACAGCACATTTTACTAAAAACTGAAGGACCACAAGTCTTCGGTTCGGATCGTCGTGGTCACCACTGACGTCGTCATCTGTACGGTACAGATAAGGCCCGCGAATATCGGAGTGACGCGACAGCTCCTACCGCGCGAGCTCACACCGGGTCCGCGCACACGGTGCCACCCATACGAGGACCAACGTATCTAATTGAAGCGAGCCCGATGCGTCGCACATTAACCTAGTTGGCGACCAGCGGAACCTCGGTGAACGGTCCGCGAACGCAGACGAAGAGATAATGAATGCGTACGCTGGTATGCCATTTCCGCTGACCGTTCCGACTGCCGAATGTGGTGTCGCTAGAGGTGGTTCGAGTCCCTGCTGCCCCCGCGCAGCTGCTGGCGCGCGAGCAGACGCTCGTCGCGTCGGCGCTCCTCCAGACTGTTGAGGAGCCGCTCGGTCGCGTCCACCAGCTCCCTGCCTTGCTCAGTCACGACCTGGTCGCCCAGGTCGGCGGTCTGCCGCTGGACCTTTCCGGCGCGACGCAACAGAGAGCGGGTGTCGGAGGTGAGCGCGTCTAGCGCGCGCAGCCGACTGGCGCCCGGAGCACTGAGGTCAGGCATCGGTGCCCCGTCCCCCTCTACTCATGGGCTCAGGATAGGCTCTCGCCCGACGAGGGGCTCGATTCGGCTGGTCCGTAAATGAACCCCGCCAACTGCTCGAACGCATCGCCGGTCGTTCCAGCGGCCACCCCGCGGAGGTCCACGTACGGTGCGCGAGGGCCCAAGAAGACCCAATTCGCCTCCGCGACCGTGTAGTTTCCGGAGCCGTCGACTCCGACCACCAGCGCGACGTGTCCAGCGCCAGAGTCGGTGTAGACGGCGATCGCACCCATCTGCGGTTCGGGGCCCACCGCGTAACGAGCGGCGGCGGCCAGCTGCATCCACTGTCCGGCATTCCCGCCTAGCTCACCGGTCGAGGTGTGCCAGCTCACCCGTCGGCGGGTCGCGACATACCAGGTGCATTGCCCGGTGGCGAAACCGTCGTAGTCGCTGGGGAACGGGCTGGGGGACCCGGTGCAGGTGCTGGGATCAACTGCAAGCGCGCCCGGCTCCGGTCCGCAGGGGAGGGCCCAGACCGGAAAGTTGGCGGCCCCGCCAGGGATGTCCGCGCCGATCGGAAGCATGAACCCGCCCGGGTCTGGCAGCAGGCCGGAAACCGAGCCCCAGCCCGCTGCCACTGCTCCCGCGGAGAGCAGCCCTACAAGGCTCAGCAACATCACCATCGGGATGGCGCAGCCTCCGAGGGCGACCGCGGCCAGTCGGCAACTTCTGGAAGTCATCCGATTGCCCGGGCATCGGTGCAGAGAACCTGGTGGAGCTCTGGGGGAGCGGCGCCTTGAAATGCGGCCCGCTCCCGGCCGACGATCACGATCCCTGACCCGGGACTGGCGTCACGGAGCAGGTCGCATTCGGCGGGAGAGAGGCCGAAGGCAGCGCGCACGGCGGGGATGGCCACCTCCTCCTGACGGAGCAGGAGCTTGGTGTGGCAGTTTCTGACGATCACGTTCCCGACTGGTGAGTTGAGGAAGTCCTCCACCACCTGCGAGATCACCATCAGCCCGGTGCCTAGCTTGCGGACGCGCCGGCTCAAGGCTTCTAGGGCAGCCGCGCTCCGGGGTCGCGCCAGGAGCACCTCAGCCTCATCCACTACCACCATGCGAGGCGAGCCTTGGTCCCGGGCGATCTCCGCTTCCAGCTGCAGCAGGATCATCTGCATCGCTGGCGCCAGCAGCTGTTCCCGGTCCCCTCCCCAGCTAGCCAGTGAGAAGACGGTCGCGACCCCTTCTAGCTCTACCNNGGTCGCGACCCCTTCTAGCTCCGCATCAGCGCGGCCATCGAAGACGCCGCTCAGCATCCCCTTCGTGAAGCGGCCCAAACGACGCGCCAGGACCGAGCGGCCGGCTCGCTCCAGCGCGGACACCAAGTCGCGGAGCTGGGGATCCCGCTGGCCAGAGAAGAGCTGGGTCAGAGCTGTCTCCAGACCCTGTGCATCGTCTTCCGGGAGGTCCCACTCCCCCGAGCGGCCCGCGGCCAGGAGTTCCAGTACGATCAGAGCCCGCGCCGCTCGGGCGAATACCGCCCCGCCGTTATCCCCGAGAGTTCCCACCGGCCCCAGGGCGCTCAGCCCGGAGCTGCGCCCCGGGGCGATCTCCCGGCAGGCTCCTTCGAAGAGCCGCACCAGGGGCCGATACTCGCCAACCGGGTCGATGAAGCGCAGGCGGCAGTCGCGCAAAGCCAGGCGGGCGGCCAACAGCTTGGCGGTGTACGACTTGCCACCTCCGGAGGTGCCCAGGACAATCACGTTGAAGTTGGGATTGGAACGGTCGAACGGGTCCACCACCACCAACTCCCGCGAAATCAGGCTGGGGCCTAGCAACACTCCGGAATCGGCGCAGAGGTTGCTGCGGAGGAAGGGGAATCCGGTGGCCAGGGCGCTGGCTGTCATCTCCCTCCCCCACCCGAAGGGACTGACCCCGCTAGAGGTGGTGGCTCGCCAGCCATCCACGTGACGGTGGGTGAGGGGCACCACCCCGCAGCCGAGCTCGGCCAACGTCGTCAGGAGCTGTTGCCACCCTGAGTCCAGCTCCTTGACAGTCGGCGCCGTGAGGGTCACGAAGATCTCCAGTAGGAAGAGTCGCTCCTGCTCCACCAGCACCTGGTCCTCTAGGGTGAGCGCGTCACCCAGGGCTGTTTCGGTGCCCCGGTCCGGGCGCTGACCTCGCAGGTGATCGACAACCAGGCTGGTCTCGAAGCCCCGAATCTTGCGCCGAAGTCGACTCAGGCTGAGCAGCTTGGGAAGGGGCACCACGTGCTGGGCCACCCGTACCTCACAGTCCAGCCCCCGCAAGAGTGGTGCCAGCCACCCGATCGCCACCTGCCTCGGGTACGAAGCCACGAACAGGCTCCGACTCCATCTGTCCCCCAGCCGGATCTGGCGGGGAAACACCTCGGCGTCGCCGGGAGCCAGCCAGCTGGCAAAACTGTTCGGCCCTCGGTTGCTGCGGCCCGATCCCTGTTCCTGCAGCAACTGCAGCCACTCACCGTCAGTGATCCGCCTCGCCTTGGCGCCCAGCTGGCCGATGCCCGCCGTGAGTACCTCGCAGCGCTGCTCCAGGTTGACCTGAGTGCCCCCTCCTCCGGCCCCGTTATCTCGAGCCCGCGCCCGCGGCATCCACTTCAGCGAACCGCCCAGCCTTGCGAGTGGGTTCGCCAGCTCTCCGCCCCAGACCACAATGAGGTGGCGCTGNNCCAGCCGGCCTCGGATCAGCTGCTGGCGGAAGTCATGGTCTTGCCGGGCCAGCCTCTCCAGCAACCGCTCGGGACCTCCCGATGGATCCCAGCTGGCGCCTCCGGGATCTGGCTTCGAAGAAGAGTACAGTGAGATCGGACCGGTCAGCGCCGTTAGCAGTTGCCGATACCGCCGCCACACCTGCTCCTGCTCGGCTTCGCCCTGCAAGGCAAGATTGATCGGCTCGATCAGAAGTGCCGCCCTCTGCCCGCCATTTGGCAGATGGGCAACTTGGTCCTCCAGGTAGTCGACGTCGACCAGCTGCAGGGTTGACCCTCGGTCGACGCCGGGCCAGGCTATGACCACGGGGCCACCCAGGGAAGAACCCCACCCTGCGGGAGCTCCTCCGGCAGGGAAGGACGGACTTCCGCGTCAATCGAGACGTAGGCGTCGGCGAGCGGCGACTCCGGATGGCGTAGGCGGTGAGGCTGGAGCCTGAACCGCAGCCAGTCACCTACCCAGGAGTCCAGCTGTCGACCCTCGCGGCGAGCGAACGCGAAGAGCAGGGCCGCCCCCAACCAAGGTGACGATGAAGCCAGGGCGAGCTCCGGTGGCAGTTGGAGCCGGAGCAGGAAGTAAGGCAGCGCTGCCCCTGTTCCGAGCCAGCCCAACTGGCGGGCGGTGAAGCCACCCCACCGAAGCGGCACTCCGGAGATCGGCTGGGGTACCTCCGCCTGCATCAAGGGCTCCCGAGGTCGGCGGGTCGGGACGCAGACCCAGGCCGCAGCCGTCCGCGCCGAAGTGCGTTTAGATAGGCCGCGTCCAGCTCGTGGACCCGGCTACCGCCGGCCGCGACGTATTTGCGGCCGAGGTGAGCGGAGACGGCCGAATCCAGCCGGGAGAGATTCCTTAGTTTTGACAGCTGGTCTGGCCCGAGCCCCAGCAGTCGATGAAGCTCCCCGGGCACTTCCCTGCCACTGAGCAGAGTTCTGCCGATGAACTGCTCACGGGTCTCGCGCTCCGGCGCCTGTGGCCAGTGGGCCGATCCGACCGACTCCGCCTGCTCCAGTCGGTCGGCCAGCCGGTGGTCAGGGAGACCGGGTCGTCCCAGCAGAGAGCGGCCGGCCGGCACCACCTGGGAACCGAAGCGCGCGACACGGGGTGGAATCTGGCCCCGGGCCACGGCGGCCACTCCTAGGACGGCGCCTCCAGAGGCAGCAACCAGCGTCCGTAGGCCGCGCGTCGTAGCCATCTCGCCTCGGCTGATCCGCTTCGGCACCTCCAGCATCAACCAGACCGTGACGATTGCGAGCAGGCACTTGGCGAACTGGTCTCCCGGGTCGCCACTGCCCACTTGGGCCAGCAGCCCTGACGTCCCGGCGCCGCAGCTCGCAGAGGCCGATGTTGAGATCAATGGACAGCCGCCCAGATGGGCGGCGGCGGGGTTTGGAGAGAGTCCCGATACCGTCGACACAATCGCCACGAAGGCCATGAAGACCAGGGTCTGAACCACCACCACGGCAGAAAGCTCGGCCACCGTCCGCCAGTAGCGCGAGAACGCCGGCCGACCACCGGGGAGCGCCAGAAGCAGAAACGACAGGCTGGAACAGCCCGCGAGCAAGGCCAGCGCGAGGTAGCGAGCCAGGTAGGTTAGGGCCAGCCACAGGGCCAGCCCGGTCAGGACTGTGAAGGCCAGCATCCCCTGGAGCCCGTCAGGTACGTCATAGCCGTTCCGGCCGTGGGGGCCCACCCCTTGCCACACATCGGTGAACGAGGGGACGGTTCCCCAGTAAATGTCGGCGTAGCGACAGTCGGCCGGACTCTGACCGTTGCCTGCCCGAGGCTCCCCTGGGAGGGGCAGCAGATTGAGCTGGGCGCCCCCCAAGTCCGAGCCGCCACTACCCTCTAGACACTCCTGGCCCGCGTTGTTGTTGATCTGGTTGTCGGTGTCGGAGCACAGCGGTTGGTCGGGCGCGACGTCTGCGCGATCGCAATTGGCGTCGTGCAGCGGCGGACCGAAGAAGTTCTCACTCCGGTCCAGGACCTCCTTGGTGAAGTCGGGGTCGTCTGAGCCGATGCAGTGAGACTGGGAAAAGTGGCGATCCATCCAGGGCTGGACCAGGACCTGCTGAGCCGGGGCCGGGCCGGGCTCCGACACGTGGATCCCGGGGTGGACGATCGGACTGTCCTCGGGACAGTAGGCCGTCATCGCCACCACGGTCATGAGGTCGAGGGGCTGCGAACTCTTGTCCCCTAGGTGCTCGAAGGTGGTTTGCAGCAACGCCTGGGACGCCCAGGTGCCAGCATCAATCACCCTGCCGGCCAGATGCAGTGGCAGCCCGGCGCCGATTACTCCTGCGGCGATCAGGCAGGGTACGAGCCCGGCCCGCAGGTTCAGCTGCTGGCCGATCATGAAAAGGCATGCCTGAATTGCGAATGCCAGCACCAGCAAGCTGAGCGAGAGCGGCACCAGAAAGGAGTTGAGGCTCTGCACCCACGGGATGCAACCCGAGGCCCCGCACTGGTGGGCCGGCTCTCCCCAGGCGCCGTTGTAGCTGTCCACGGCGGGGTTGCTGCCGACCAGGGTGGTCACCAGCTTCCAGGGCCCCGAGGTGATGGCTCCCGAGGTGGCGCTGATGTGAGCGGGGTCCGGGCTCCCATCGAGGCTGCCCATGATCGCCACCGGGCCGCTGATGAAGGCGTCGACGATGTAGCAGAGGGGGTCGGTGATCCCGCCGCACTGTTGGCTGGTGCTGCCGGCGGTGTCCGATTCGTCGGTTGAGTTCAATGTCGGGGTCGGGCTGGGGGTCGCTGCGACCGTCACCGACCTCGCTGCCACCACCGCCGGGGAGTCCCATGCGTTCGGCAGGACGGCCGAGAATGAGGTCGCCAGGCCCCAAGAGGCGCCGGCCAGCAAGACTAGCCGGAGGGCAGTGGGCAGCTCTCAGTGAGTGGAGCTGGAGCAACTGCTGGTGGCGCACGCGGTGTCGCTCCCGGAGAGCCCCTCGACGAAACTCAGAACTGCTCCTTCGTTGACGAGAAGGAGCACGCCGAGCAGGACGGTGACCAACCCCTGGACCGCGGCGGCTCGGCGCTGGCTGTTGTCCAGCGCCGTCATGTAGCGAATTGCGGCGAAGCTGAGGCAGAGGACCGCCACGGCTCCCAGGGCCAAGCCGGTCACCGTGTGAATCACGTTGTCCAGTCCGGTACTGAAGGTTGCCAGCAAATCCACCACTTCCCCCGGCTCAACCGTGAGCTCCTCCTCGGCTCTCAGGGCTCTACGTCCGCCGGGTTCCACCGAAGGGGGTAGGGGCTGGCCGCCCAACCCGGGTCGGGATCGGTCCAGTCGGACAGGGGCCGGCCCGGTGCCGGCGATGGGCATTGGACCGGCGTTCCCGAGGTGGCCCTCTCCTTGAGGCCGCGATCGCGGAACCAGCGATGCTGCTCGATGACCGCTGGCTGGTCGCCCCCGTGGAGCACGAGCGCCTGTTGGGGCTTCAGCCTGCGTACGTCGTCGGGATGCAGCAGGGGCTGCGAGGACACCGGCTCACTGGTCCAGGTGTCAGACCGCCGATGGAGCGTCGCGTTCCCGGCCAGTTTGCTAACCCGGTCAAGAAGTTCGAGTTCAGAGATTCCGGGCAGCAGCATCTTGGTACGGCAATTCGACCAGAGCGCACCCGCGGCCTCGACGCCGTAGGCGGCGCTGATGGAGCCCAGGTCTTGGGCCATCAGCATCATGCGTACCCCTTGGGACCGGCCCAGCTGAACTAGCGCCGGCAGCTCAGGGAGATTGGTGAGCTGGGTGAACTCATCGAGCACGAAGAGCGCGGGAGTCGCCGGCGGGCTCGCGAAAAGGCTTCTCCAGCAGCACGAGATGAGCGCCGAGATCAGCCCCCGCAGGACCGGCGCGTCGTGGGGCGCCACGACGCAGTAGAGCGTCTTGAGTTCGCCCCTCGCGATACCGGCCGGATCGAAATCGCTGCTGGAAGTGGCTCTGGCCACCTGGTCTGAGCCGTAGGCGCCAAGCTGCGAGACCAGGGTGGCGACCACTCCCATCGCGGTGCGATCTCCGCCGCTCAGGGCTCCCTGAACCAGCCGGTTCGCCACGGGATGACGCACCGCCTCCGGGAGCTCGTCGGCTGGGATGGATTGCAGCAGCTCGAGGACGCCGCCCGGAGCCAGCTGGAGGTCGGAGGCCTCGATCAGAAGCCCGTGCAGCAGCTGGCGGGCCAGGTCATGCCAGAAAGGCTCTCGATCCGGGGCCCGTCCCATCAGGAAGGTCGCGACCCGAAGTGCATCTTCCGAGCTCCGGATAGAGGCAACCGGGTTCCACCTAGCGGTTGGCTCCATGAGAGGAGCGAATACGGCGGCTTCGCCCACGGTCAGTCGGTGGGAGAGGGATGATCTCAAGAGCTCGCCCTTGGGGTCAGTGACGATCACCGGGCCCGGCCACTCGAGAATGGCCGGTATGGCTAGGCCGGACGACTTGCCGGAGCCAGTCGGTCCCAGCGCCAGCAGGTGTTCGTCCCCCGGCAGCCAGATGGGCCGACGATGGTAGTCGCCGAGTCGGACCCGAGGCTCAGCCGCGCGGCCAGATCCCTGGCCGCGGCGCAGAGCCCGGAGGTCTCGGCTTCCGGCGCGGCGGGCCCGACCCAGCTCTCCAGAGCCCAGGAGCTGCCTTCCCCGCAACTTGATCACCGCGCTCACGGCGAGCAGGAGCGCAGCCGCCAAGGTTGCCGCCACCTCGGCTGGTTGAGGGAGCCAGCCAGCCCCGAATGCCGCCGCGACGCGGTGACTGCCGAGCGAGGCCGGCTGGGCGCTGCCTACCGATGGCTGACCCTGGTGGAGGTGGATCGCCATCGCCATCAGCGCTACCCCCAGGAGAGCCGCGGGAACGGCGATCGAACCATGAGCAGCTTCGCCTGGGGGGGACATACGACGGTGTTGTCCGCTGGAGCCGGTCCCGCGGGTGGGTCGTGGTCGCGACAAGCCTGTCGTCTGCGGTTCCCCAAGCGTTACAGGTCATTGCCGGAACGGTGCAGGAAGGTAAGCCAAGTCCGGTCTGAGCCGACCTAGACTGGCCGAGATGTCAAGTCCCGCTGCGTTCCCCGGGACCTCTTCGAAGCAGCTGTCAGAGCGCGCGATCCTGGTGGCGGATCGAGACGAGGTCAGTCGCACTACCACCGCGTCGATCCTCCGCCGGTTGGGGTTCGAGGTGATCGAGGCCGACTCTTCCCGCGCCACGCTCGCCCAGGCCCGGCTCGGAAGTTACGCCTGCGCCATCCTCGACCTCAACCTGGTCGAGATGAGCGCTTTTGAGGTTTGCCGCCGGATGCTGGCCAAAAGCCAGTGGAGTTGGACACCGGTGATCTTCACCAGCAGTCGCCAGCCCCGCCTGGATCTCCAAGTGAGCATGCAGACGGGTGGCTTCGCCTATCTCCCCAAGCCCTTCCGCGCAGATCACCTGATGGCCGTGGTCGGCGACGCGCTGGCCAGCCAGGGTCCAATGCGCCAGATGAAGCCCAACCGCGAATTGGTCCTCGCCAGGGCCGAGGCGGCCGCCAGCTCCGCTTGAAGTCAGCCGCTACGGAGTAGAGGTGGGGCTGGGTGTGGGGCTCGGGCTCGGGCTTGGGCTTGGGCTCGCCGATGGGCTAGCTGATGGAGACACCGATGGACTGGCGCTGGGGCTCGGAGAAGGGGTGACGGTGCCACCGCCGAGGATGCTGGTGGTGGTCCCGCTCCCGGAGAGGTAGTAGTCGATCTCGCCTTCGATCACCTTAGTGGTCAGCCCACTGGGCTCGGGATACCAGGTGTTGGGGGTGTTCGCCAGCGCTTCGACGATGAAGTCGTGCCAGAGGGTGGCGCAGCCGGTGATCCCGTTCACGCCCCCTCCGTACATCGGCGAGTCGTTGGCATTGCCGACCCAGTCGCCCACGACCAGGTTTGGGGTCCAGCCCACCGCAGTGTTGTCCCGAAAGTCGGTGGAAGTCCCGGTCTTGATCGCCACGGTGCGCCCGGAGACGACCAGCGGGGTGTCGGAGCCGAAGGCCAGTAGCCGGTTGCTGTTGCGGGAGAGGATCGTATTCATGATGTAGCTCACCTGGGTCGAGAGCACCCGACGGGAGGAGGGACTCGCCCGGAAGATGACCTTGCCCCGGTCGTCCGCGACCTGGAGCACGAAGGTAGTGGGATGGAGCACTCCCTCGGTCGCGTACACGGCGCCAGCCTGGGTCATCTCCCAGAGGGGCACCGGGTATGCGCCCAGGGTGAGGCTGGGGCCGTAGTCGGAGTCCGGCTGGGTCAGCGTGCTGACGCCCATGTCGCGGGCGGTGGTGAGAATGTTGGGAATCCCGGTCTTCAGCTCCACTCGGACTGCGGGCACGTTGAGCGAGTTGCCCAGCGCCACTTGGGCCTGGACCACGCCCGCGTAGTGGCCCTCATAGTCGACCACGGTGTAAGAGCCACTGCCCGCAAGGGAGACGGTCAGAGGCGAGTCCAGAATGGGGGTGGTCATGGTGATGACGCGGTTGGCGAGGGCGGTAGGGTAGTTGTAGATCTTGAACTCAGATCCGGGCTGACGGGGTACGGCGGCCATGTCGATCTGGCCCCCCGGGCCGCCGGAACCTGGGCCTCCGACCCAGGCCAGAACGTCTCCGGTCTTAGGATCCTCGGCCACCAGGGCGCCGTCGGTCATGTGCTGCGCCGCCCCGTCGGCAACGGTCTCGGTCACCAGCTGCTGGGCCTCCTGGTTGAGGGTCACGTTGAGACTGGTCTGAACCCGCAGACCTCTTGTCTGGTAGCCGCTGCCGTACCGGCTCTGGAGCCAGCTCTGGACCTCATCCACGAAGTAAGGGGCCAGGTCGACGGAACTCCCGCCGGTTGCTGCCAGCCCGGGTGCCTTGGCCAGGATCGCTTTCGCTGCGGCGGCCGTCAGATTTCCCTGGCGCCGCATGGCTGCCACCACCAGCTGCTGGCGTTGCCGAGCTGCCGGCAGGTTGAGGAACGGGTCGAGGTAGCTGGGCTCCGGTAGAAGGCCGGCAAGCAGCGAGGCTTGGTCGGCGTTCAACTGCGAGGCGTGAACACCGAAATAGGTCAACGAGGCCGCCTCGACCCCGGTTGCCCCCGCTCCGAAGTACACGTCGTTGAAGTATTCGTCGAGGACCCTCGAGCGGGAGAGCTTGGCGGTCAGCTCTTCGCCATAGAGAATCTCCTTGACCTTGTAGGTAAGAGATTTGTCGTCGTGGAGGTAGAGGATCTTGCCCAGCTGTTCGGGAATGGTGCTGGCGCCCTGGGCGGTGCTGTGGTGAACCACGTCGAAGAAGGCGGCCTGGAGGATGCGGGCCAGATCAAAGCTGGGAGAACTCCAGAAGTCACGGTCCTCGATGGCCACTACCGCCTGGCGCATCACCGGCGCGATCTGGTCGAGGGAAACGGGGATCCGGCTGCTTCCGGAAGGGTGCAGGTCGGCGATCTCGACACCGCCCTGGCCGTAGATCAAGGTGTCTCCGCCCAGATCAGCCGCCTGCGGCAGTGCTCCATAGGCGCGGGCCAGGGCCGTGAACGGCACGGCCAGGATCACCACTGCTGCCACCGCCGCGAGAGCGATGGCGGCGCCAATCCGGCGCCAATCGGCACGAGCCCCCTGGCTCAGCCTNNCCGTGGAGGGACGTGACCAGGCCAGGTGGGGAGGCACCGTGCTCGCGCCGTGCCCGGCCAGTAAAACGACCGAACTCGGGATTTGGTTTCCGATGTCCTCTCGGTGGATACGTGGGTCGGGGCGCCGGAGCTCCGGAGCGGGAGAGGGCGGATCCCCGCGGCTCCTTCCGCTGGCGGGCGTTGGTTGAGCGATCCCACCGAGGATCCGAACGCGCTGCCGCCCAGCCCCGTGATCGCTCCGGTGCTGCGGCCACCGGGGCGGAGGGGTCAGCGCCGCTTCACGCTGCTCCTCGGAGGCGCACTGGTGGTACTGATTTTGATCCGCTTGCTGACGACTCATCCGCTCCCTGCGCCCTCGCACCACAGTTCGACCGGGGCGGTGGCCGGCTATCTGATCGGCCTGGAGCACAACGATGTCGCTGAGGTCGGTCGCTACCTGGCGCCAGCCCAGGAGTCGAAGGCGAGTGCCTTGGTCAAGGCCTTCACGTCCCGGCATGCCTACATCGCGGCGCCAGCCCTGGCCTTCGCTTCCCAGGGTCCGCGCCGGGCGACGATCACCATCTCCCTCCAGGTCTGCTTCCCTTTGCACGGGACCAAGCAGTACGGCTGCGAGCCGGTGGGTCATGCGCCGCTCGGTCTCCCCGATCAGCTCACCTGCATCAGGGTCAACGGCGCCTGGTACGTGACCACTCTCTTCAAGCCCAGCTGAGGATTTCAGCCGCTCCCCGGTGCTTCCAGCCGGGGCTCGACCAGTCGCTCGGGGTCCAGCAACCGGTCCAGCTCCGCAGGCGGGATCTCGGATCGTTCCCGGGCCACCTCGCGGATCGTCCGGCCACTCTCGTGGGCCTCATGGGCGATGGCGGCGGCAGCGTCGTAGCCAATCGCTGGCACCAGCGCTGTGCAGATCGCCAGCCCCTGCTCCAGGAGCTCCGGTCCGCGATCGGTAGCCAAGAGCCCGTCCACCGCCTGTCGAGCTAGGTTGGCCGACGCCCGCGCCAACAGTTCGATCTCCTCCAGCAGGTTGTGGGCGGCGACCGGGAGCATCACGTTCAGCTCCAGCAGGGAGCCGGTCGACCCGCAGAAGGCGACTGTGGCGTCGTCCCCGAGTACCTGGGCCACCGCCATCAGCGCCGACTCGCAGATCACCGGATTGACCTTGCCCGGCATGATCGATGAGCCTGGCTGGACCTCGGGGAGGTTCAGCTCCGCCACCCCAGCCCGGGGTCCGAAGCTGAGCAGCCTTAGATCACTGGCAATCTTGTGGAGCGCGATCGCCGCCCCTCGGACCGCCCCTGAGGCGAAGACCACGGCATCCAGCGTGCTCTGGGCCTGAAAGTGGTCGTCGGTCTCACGCAGCCCGGGGTCGTACTGAGGGGCGAGTCGGGCGATCACCCGCTGGGCAAACTCACGGTGCGTCCCGATCCCGGTCCCAACGGCCGTCCCCCCCAGGGCCAGTTCGACCAGTTGCAGCCGGGCCAGGTCAAGCCTGGCCAACGACCTCTCTACCTGGCCCCGATAGCCCTCGAATTCCTGACCGAGCCGGATGGGAGTAGCGTCCTGGAGGTGGGTGCGACCGGTCTTGATCACTCCCCAGAGCCGGTCTCGCTGGCGCGCCAGGCTGACCTCGAGTTGGCGCAGACTCGGCACCAGCTCATCTCGCAAGGTCGCCAGCGCCGCTAGGTGGATGGCGGTGGGGAAGACGTCGTTGCTCGACTGGCCCAGATTTACGTGGTCGTTGGGGTGGACTCGGCGGCGCTCGCCGCGGTCCCCGCCTATTAGCTCCAGGGCTCGGTTCGCGATCACCTCGTTGGCGTTCATGTTTGAGGAGGTGCCGCTGCCGGTCTGGAAGNNGAGAGCAGCCCCAGCTCCAAGTTGACCCGGGCCGCTTCCCGTTTGATGTCCCCCAGGGCGGCGATCATGCGACGGGGCAATCGGAGCCGACTAATGGGGAAGTTGGTGACCGCCCGCTGGGTGCTTGCCCCGTAGTAAGCGTCGGCCGGGACCTCCATCTCGCCCATGGAGTCTCGCTCGAGGCGGACCGGGCCCTCGCTCATCACTCCGAGTCTATCGGCTGGGTAGCGACGATCGGCCCGCTGGCAAGCCGGTCAAAGAGCAGCCGGCTGACCCAGCTGTCAGGGGCTTCGCCGGGCCGGGCCCGACCCACCCGGTAGCCCTCGAAGCGGCGCAGGACCAGACAGATCACGATCCCGACCGCGGTGATCGCAAACGCCGGCGAGGCCCGCGTCAGCCAGAGCACTACCGGCAGTCCCGCGAAAGCGAGCAGGACTCCGAGAGCGCTCCGCCGCACCGTCCCGCCGATGATCACCAGGACCAGCACGAAGGCAAAGCCCCCCCAGGACCAGAGGGCCACGGCGCCGGTCGCGCTGGCGACCCCGCGCCCACCGTTGTATTGCATGTAGATGGGCCAGCCGTTGCCGATGACCGCGGCGAGCCCGGCTCCCGCCGCCACCCACGCCGGGGCGCCTGCGATCACCGCTAGCAACACCGGCAACAGTCCCTGGCAGAACTGGAGCGGTCCCACCACGGCGGCTGGCAGCAGGCCGACACTGTGGAACAGGTTGCTGGTCCCGATCTTGCGGGTGCCGACCTCCCGGAGATCGACCCCAGCCAGTTTGCCCACCAGCCAGCCGATCGGAATCCCCCCCACCAGGTAAGCGCCGGCCCAAATCAGCACTATCACAAGTGGTTGGCCGCCCGGCGCCCCGGCGGCGAATGCCATCACCCGTCCAGCGGTATGTCGGCGACCGCGGCGGCGCCGATCAGACCCGGTCCGGTGTGGAGCGCGATCACGGGGGTCAGATTGAGCCGCTCCACCCGGCGCTCGCCGAAGAGTTCTCGGAGGTGCCGAGTCAGCTCGGGCACCGCGTCGGGGGAGTCGCCGCAGAACACGGCCAGCCGAACTTCAGTGTCCGGCGGGGTCTGCTCTCGTAGGTGCTCTGCCACCGCGCGCAGGGCGCGCTTGGTGCCTCTCACCAAGCTCAACCGGCGGACGTCCCCGCCTGAGAAGGCGAATACCGGCCGCACGTGGAGCAGGTCGCCACTCAGGCCGGCCAGAGTCGGCACGCGGCCGCTCCGAACCAGGTAGCGCATGGTCTTGAGGGCGGCGATCACCCGGGCGCTGGCCGCCACCTCCCGGACATACGCCGCCACTCGCTCTCGCTCCAGCCCGGCCGCACAGGCCGCCGCGGCGGCCATGGCTACCAACGTGTAACCCCCGGCGGCCGTTCCGGTGTCCAGGATCTCGATGTGCTTCTCCGAGTCCTCGCTTCGGAGCATCTCGGCCGCCACCCGGGCCGAGCGGCCCATCATCGAGTACCGCTGAGGAATAGTCAGGCAGACGACATTGGAGCTGGAGATCGCCCTAAAAACCTTAAGGTAGTCTCCGGGCGACGGGGAGCTGCTCGTGGGGATCGGTCCAGTACCGGCGAGCCGGCGGTACAGCTCCTGACTGGAGATGTCGATGCCGTCACGCAGTACCTGGCCGTCGACCTCGATTGACATGGGGACCACGTTGACCCATGGCGACTCCCTAAGGGCCGGCGGCAGGCAGGCGCCGCTGTCCACGACCAGGGCCGTCTTCGGCTGGCTTCCCACTACTGTCCGGCCCCCCGTGAGAAAGAGTTGCCAGGCGTCTGGGAGTGAACGCGGTGCTCCAGGCCCAGCCATCCACGCGCTGTGACCAACTCACGCACCAACCACTCCTCCGCTTGGGGGCCTCGGACCACTCGCGCCTTGGTCTCGCTCGGCCCGCCGCGATCCGCCGGGTTCGTCTCGCTCCGCCGACCGGAGATCACTGGGAGGTCGGTCGCGGCAGTCGCCGTAAATCGCCAGCAACCTATCCACCATGGCCGACATCCCATGATGAAGCACCGCTTCCTTCCGTGCCAGCTGGCCTTGGCGTTCCCGCTCTGCGGGCCTCTCCTGTAAGTTGGCCAACAAGGCTGCGACTGACTCGCTGAGGCTCGCCGGATCCAGGCGGGCGGCGACCCCCCCGACCAGCGAGGCGCCACCGGCCGGAGTGGCCGCGACTGTGCAGCCGGTGGCCATCGCCTCCAGCAGCGCGATCGACAGTCCTTCCGCGCTGGAGGGGAGACAGAAAACATCGACCGCCCGCCAGAAGTCGAGGCGCTCCTGCGCCGTGATCAGCTGGCCGAGGTAGATCACCCGGGGATCGCGCTGTGCCTTGCGCACCCGGCCCTCCAGCACCCCGCGCCCCGCGATCAGCAGCCGGGAGCTCGGGCCTAACTCGGCGGCGAGGAAGCCTTCGAGCAACTCGCGAACCCCCTTCTCCGGGTCAAGCCGTCCCGCAAACCCGACCACGAGATTGGCGCCTCCGAGGCGCTCCTGGCGGAGTGGAGAAGCTCCGGGACGGAAGAAATTGGTGTCGACTGCGTTGGGGAGCACCTCGATCCGGGATAAATCGACTCCTACCTCGGCCAGGCGACCGCGATGGTCCTCGGAAAAGACGATGACGCGCTGGTAGGCGCGCAGCCGCGGCGCCCAGAAGCGATGAAGCTCACGCATTGCCAGGGCCCGTCCACTCCCCGGCCGGCCGAACGGGAGGTGGAAGGTGGCGACCGCCGCCGCTCTGGAGAACCGTGCCTTGCGACCCAGCCAGCCGTCGTCGAGGGTGAAACTGAGCGAGACGTGGACGACGTCCGGCCGGACCTCGGTGAGCCACTGGGACACCCGGGACCGGAACCCCCATCTGGGCACCGTCACGGTCTTGAATCGCCGGGTCGGCCAGCCCCGACGGTGGGCTTCATCCACCGGGGTGGTCGCCCCGTCCTGGGTGGAGTGGTGGAACCAGACCTCGACCCCGCGCTTCGAAAGCTCGCCCACGACATCCGCCGAGTAGGTGGTGAGTCCATCCGCGCGGCTGCCCACGGCGTGACCGAACCAGGCGACCCGCAAATGCCGGGTCTCCGCGTCAGCCGCCGGGGAGATCAAGGAACAGGTCCGGGCGAAAGGGGAACCACTGCTCGGGCCAGCGCCGTACCGCCGTCTCGAAGACGGGAATCAGCTGCTGCAGGGCTTGGGCCGGGTCAGTGTTCGCTGCGACCGTCACGGGCGGAAAGAGCTCCACTAAGTAACCGCCATTGGGGGTCCGTACGCAGGTGGCTGGCACCAAGGGAGCTCCGGTGTGGGCGGCGAGGATGCCAGGTGCCACAGAAAAGCGGGTCTTGTGGCCCATGAACTCGACCTCGACCGAAGGAGTATCCCCAGGGATGTCGGCGACCAGGGCAATCCAGTGCCCGGCGCGTAGGCGCTGCAGCAGAGTTCTCGGCGATCTCGATGCGAGCACCACCTCGACCCCGATCTGGGCTCGGGCCCAGATCACCAGCTTCGACATCACCAGGCTGCCCTCGTCGTCCATCACCGAGGTGAGGGAGACTCCGTTGGCGGCCGCCAACGGA
>PKXR01000026.1 GCA_003133485.1 Candidatus Dormiibacterota bacterium | reverse complement strand
TGTCGATCTGGAAGCGGTCAGCTCGGAGTTTGTCAGGGCCGTCCAGGCGTCGGTGGAGCCATCCCATGTGTCCCTCTGGTTGCGGTCAAACAGTTCCAGCAGCTGAGCAGGACGTCCGAACGGTGGCCAAGTCCTGGTGGGGGGAGGAGCCCTGCCCCGCCGCGGGCGTTGGTTGGCGACCAGGTTTCCCCTACGGTCAGCCCAGAATCACTCGGACAGCCGTATACCCACAGCAGGAAATACGATCCCAGTGGCAGCCGCAAGGGTGGCGACAAACCCTGCCGTAGCATGACCCTGTCGTTTTCGAGACGGTGACCATACCGCTGGCCAGGGAGCGCATGCACATCACCTTCGGGAGGTTGTTCCGGCGGGGGAGACCGACGGCCCATTTCGTTCAGGGCCCTTTCCGCGCCTTCTCCGGGGTCGCCTCCGAGTGCTGCGGAGCCCGGTAACGGAGCATGCCGCTGGTCGAGTAGTGGGGGAGCCCACCGGCAGAAGCAGAGGACCGGTGGCCCGGTCCTTCGCCCGGTCCGCCCTGATTTTCGTTGGATTCACGGCCGCGGCCACGCTGTGGACCCTTCCCGTCTGGAGCCACCCAACAACCTCCTGGCTCGGAGTGGGGGGAGACCCGGTGTCCGCGATGTGGTTCTTGGGATGGTGGCCGTTCGCAGTCAGCCATCTGCTGAACCCCCTGTTCACCACTCGCATCGAGTATCCCGGCGGGGTCAACCTAGCCTGGAACCCCAGCGCCCCGCTACTTGGGCTAGTGAGCTGGCCCGCAGAGGTGATTGGCGGTGTGGTGCTCCAGTACAACGTGGTCGTGACCCTCGGGCTGGCCGCCAATGCTTGGGCCGGCTACCTGGCTTGCGCCCACTGGGTGGGACGGCGGCGCTGGGCGGTACTCGGGGGTCTTCTGTTTGGTATGTCCCCGTGGGTGATTAGCGAGGCCTACTCGCATCCTTCGCTGGCGGTCGCCCCCGGGGTACCCCTGATGCTGATCGCACTCGACGAGGCCTGGCGCGGTCGGCGGTGGTCGGTCTGGCGAGCGGGTCTGGCGATCGCCGGTGCAGGCTGCTTGACTCTGCTGATCTCCGAGAGCAACTTCGCCTCCCTGGCGATCATGGTCGCTGCGATTGGCATCTGGGCCGGTTGGCGCGGGCGGCGAACATGGACCAAGTGGCGTGGTCGAGTGGCCGGGAGCGCCCTAGTGGGTCTATCACTGATGGCCCCCGTACTCGGCTGCATCTTGTGGATACAGCTGGGGTGGCCGGGCCAGATCTCCGGACAGACGATGCCGCAGAAAGCCTTCTCTGCAGACCTAACTAGGTTCTTTGTCCCGGGACTTGCGGAGATTTTGCGACTGCCCTTCCTGGTCAGCCCCATCGCCACTTTTCTTGGCAATCTCAATCAGGCTGGCCTCTATGTCGGCCTGCCAATCCTTTTATTGCTCGCGGTGGCGTGGCGGCACCGCCTGGGCCACCCTTGGCTCGAGGGGATCACTGTGGCGCTGGCGGTGGCTGCCCTTTTGAGCCTGGGGCCGGTGCTGCACGTCCTGGGCCATCCGGTCGGACCACCTTTGCCGGCAGCGCTCTTTGGGGACCTACCACTTCTCCGCGAGTTTGTCCCGGATTGGTTCGGGATCTACCTCGGCCTGGGCGTCGCGCTCGCGGTGGCGATCGTCCTCGACCGGAACTCCACTGCTGCCGCGCCGAACCGCTGGGTTAGGCCCTTGGCGATTCTTGGCATCGCCTCCTGGTTGCCGATTGCGCTGCCCATCAGTGCCTCTCAGATCCCGGCAATTTTCACGACCACCGATATCAAGCCGGGAGCGGTTGTGGCGTTCGGACCTGCCGGATCGAGCAACGCCTCCGACAGTCCGATGCTGTGGCAGGCCGTAGCGGACTTTGACTTCAGCACCATCGGTGCCTACCGAGTCGGCCGAAACTTCGCCGACGACCATCCGAGCGAACTTCCGCCCTTCGAGCGCGCGATGATTGAACTCCAACAGGGACGTGAGAGCTGGCACCAGGCGTTGATATCACGGCGTCGTCTCACAGACGAACTCGCCGTCGATCGGGTAACTCTTGTGGTCGTGGGCCCGATGCGCAATGAGTCTGCGGCGGTCCACTTTGTAAGCGCTCTCCTCGGGCAGTCCGGCCGGTGGACCGATGGGGTCTGGGTGTGGCACGTTGTGCGGCGGACGTGAGTGGAGACCCGGTACGGCGCGAGGACCGGGTTTAGCACTCGGTGTCGAGCGAGCGGCGGAGGAGCTAGGGCACGGCCCACGGCTTCAAATCGTTAGTCGGAATTAGTGCGCGAGTCTGGCGGAACAGCTCCCCCGGAGTGAATTGACGAGCCCGCATGCGGGGTTCGGGCCGGGTGCGGTAGGGAACGCCGGTGGCGGCCGATCCCAGGCGATTCTCAGGCTGGTACCAGGAAGTTCACCGGTCAATGTGAGAAGCTCTGACGGTGATTCTGCGAGGGTCCGGTGCGCCTCCGAATGCCGTCACGGCGGGCCCAGTTGCGAGTGGGGCGGCCCCCTCGACTGAGACCGTCGCGGCGCCTCCGGTCTCGATGGCCAAGCTGGCGCGCAACGTGATCGCCAGGCCGCGGGTCAACAAGGTGCTCAGGTATGCGATCACCTCCGGAGTTACCACCGGAATCAGCGAGTTGACGCTTCTCGCGTTATATGCCGGGGGGTTTCTGGGCGCGACCGGGTCATCGGTGATCGCCAACCTGG
>PKXR01000051.1:8295-29073 GCA_003133485.1 Candidatus Dormiibacterota bacterium | reverse complement strand
TCGTGGAGTGGGTCCAGGCCCAGCCATCGGCGGGCATAGTCGAGTGCGGTGGCGAGGTTCCCCGCGGCCGCGTGGATCCCCACTAACTCCTCGAGAGCGATCCCCAGCTGCTGGCGCAACCGCTCACTCGTCTGGGCCTGCCAGTCGTCGAATTCCGGGCTGTCACGCAGGCCAAAGCCGGCCATGAAGTCGTCCCGATACAGCCGGACGCCTCGCTCTAGCGAGCCGGGGTCGCCGGCCCGCATTAGCCGCTGGAAGTCGTGTAGATCCACCTTTAGGGAGCCCGGAACGAGCCGAACCGCGTGGCGGGTCACCAGCAACGAGTCGCCTATCGCCCCAACCGCTACCGAAAGGGTGCGACGCAAGGCGGCCCGCGCCTTGAAGTCGTCCGAGTCAGGCCAGAGCGTCGCCGCCAGCCGGACGCGGCTCTGGTCCCCGCCGCGGACTGCGAGCAGCGCCAGCAGGGCCAGCGCCTTGCGGGTGTCGAACGACACCGGCCGTCCGCCGCGCTCCACCACGGGAGGCCCGAGCAGGCCCAGGCGCAGGTCGGTCAAGCTTCCTCCAGCATTCCCAGCGACCTCAGATTAGGGGATGGGCGTGAAAATTAATTGCTGACTGGCCGATGCCGTAACGATTTCCGGACGCTGGGCTGCCAAGGTAGGGGCGTGAAAAAAAGCAATCGGAGTCCGCGTAGGGCCTTCATACACCCGATCTTGATGACCCTTGGCGGTTGGCAGGCTTCTTGATGAGCCCCACGGCCGAGCCGCTGGCGGGACCGGAGGATCCTAACCAAACCGTCGCTGAGGTGACCCCCGATCCGGCGCCGAGCGCCGAGAACGGCGGTGGCCAGGGACGGAGCTCTTGGCGCCGGCGCAAGCCCCCCGCGGCGACGGCGCTCCCGCCCAGTTCGCCGGCCCCGGCGGCGGCGCCGGCAAAGTTTGAGTTGGCGCCCAACGACCCGGTCATCGGCTACTTGCAGAATTCGGTCGGCGCGGTCGACATCACCACCTTGAGCTTCGACTCCCCCGCCCTGACCGCGATGCGGAAAGAGGGCGTGGTTCTGGTGGTTCCGCTCGTCTCCTCAGGAGAGTTGATCGGGCTGCTCAGCCTCGGGCCGCGCCTCTCGGAGGGCGGCTACTCGACCGACGACCGTCACCTGCTCGCCACCCTGGCCGGCTACGCGGCGCCGGCCATGCGGGTCGGGCAGCTGGTGAATCAGCAGGCCGCCGAGGCCCGTGACCGGGAGCGGCTCGAGCAGGAGCTGAAGGTGGCCCAGCTGATTCAGCAGCAGTTCCTACCTAAAGAGGTGCCTAACCTGCCCGGTTGGCACGTGGCCGCATTCTACTTACCGGCCAGAACCGTGGGTGGTGATTTCTACGACTTCATCGAACTCCCCGACGGCCGGATCATGCTGGTGGTCGGCGACGTCACCGACAAGGGAGTGCCGGCGGCCCTGGTGATGGCCAGCACCCACTCCCTCCTGCGCTCATCCGCGCCTCGACTAATCTCGCCAGGAGAGGTGCTGGGCCGGGTCAACGACCTGCTCTACGCGGATATCCCGGCCCACATGTTCGTGACCTGCCTAGCCTTGGTCCTGGATCCCGCAACCGGCCACATCGAATATGCAAATGCCGGCCATGACCTGCCCTACGTGCGCACCGCCGCTGGCGTGGTAGAGCTCCGGGCAACCGGCATGCCGCTCGGGCTGATGCCGGGAATGGAATACGAGGTGAAGGGCCGCGACCTTGAGCCCGGCGACTGCATCCTGCTGCACAGCGACGGCCTGGCCGAGGCCCATAACCCTAGCCGGGAGATGTTCGGCTTTCCCAGGGTCTCTGAATTGGCTGGCCGAGGCCCCTCCGGCGAGGACCTGATCGACCTCTGCCTAACCGAACTGTCCGCGTTCACCGGGCCGAACCATGAGCAGGAGGACGACATCACGCTTGTCTCCTTGCAGCGGCTGCCCGGCATAGGGCACGTGGCGGGCAGGGCGTGAGCGAGCAGGCGACCCGCGAGTTGGCGACCTTCCAGCTGCCAAGCCAGCCCGGCAACGAACGCCAGGCCTTGGCGCTCGTCGCCGCGGCAGTCTCCGAGTCAGGCCTCTCCGCCAACCAGATGGAGCGGCTCAAGACCGCGGTCGCCGAGGCGACCATGAATGCCATCGAGCACGGCAACCACGAACAGTCAGATCTCCCAGTCGAGGTGGCGGTGTTCGAGGACAGGGGCGACGTGGTGGTGACCATCAGTGACCGCGGTGCGGTGACCAGCAACCACGGGTCCCCGGTGGAGCCCGACCTCGACGACAAGCTGGCCGGGCTGCAAACACCCAGAGGGTGGGGACTCTTTCTGATCCGGCACATGGTCGACTCGGTTGACGAGGTCAGCGAGGGCGACCGTCACACCGTGCGACTCACCGTGCGCCCGGGGACCCCTCCGACAAGTTCAAGGAGCCAAGAATGAATACTACGTTCGGCGTCGAGGTTCGAGCCATTGAAGGAGGGGTGGTGCTCGAGCTGGTCGGCGACATCGACGGCACCGCCAGCGCAGGGCTGAGCGAGGCTTACGGGCGAGCGGTCGCGGAGACCAACCCACAGCGAGTGCTGCTGGATTTCACCGGAGCCGAATACATCAACTCCAGCGGCATCGCCATCATCGTCGGAGTCTTGGCCCGGGCCCGGGCAGAGCATCGCAAGGTGCTGGCGAGCGGGCTCTCCGAGCACTACCGAGAAATCTTCGAAATCACCCGTCTCTCCGATTTTATTGAGCTCCACGGCGACGTCGACGAGGCGGTAAGCCAGATCGCGGAATCGGCGCGATGAACGTGCCAGGGCAGCCGAGGGAGGTGACCCAATGAACACACCCATGGTGACGATGGACGTGCGCCAGGGACCGAGTGGAACCGCCATCGTCGACATCAAGGGAGAGGTTACCTCCGCCTGCGAGTCGGTCTTGATGTCGGCCTACGAGAGTGCCGGCGGCGCGGATGCCAAGCGGGTGATTCTGAACTTCAGTGGACTCGACTACATGAACAGCGGTGGCATCGGAATGCTGGTGACCCTGTTGGTGCGCGCGAACCGGCACCATCAGCAGCTGGCCGCCTTCGGGCTCAGTGAGCACTACCAGCAGATCTTCGAGCTGACCAGGCTGGACGAGGCGATCGCGATCCACCACGACGAGGTGTCCGCCCTCGGAACCGATCCGACGGCGGTGCAGCGATGACCGGCGCACCCGAGCCGACGGCCCCCGGGCAGCCCTCCGCGGCGCCGGCTCCGCCAGCTCATCGCAGCGACTCCGCCACCTGGGCAGGCAAGGTGGATCGTCTCGAAGTCGAAAAGCGCGCGGGTGTGCGGGGCACGAACGTCTCCGGGCGAAGGCTCGCCGGTCCCGTGCAGGGCTTCGGCAAGATGTGGCAGAAGACCTACACCACCAGCCTGAGCGAAGCCGCGACGCCCAAAGAGGTGATCGCGACCTGGAAGGCGCACTTCCCCGAATTCTGGCCCAAGGGCAACCGCTTCGCCGGGGCCTTGGCCGGGATCAGCCCGGGCGATGTAGCCCTCCTCGACCTCTCCATGGGTGGGGTGAAGCTCTCGACTGGGGTGTTTGTGCTCTACGCCGACGAGGAGTCGTTCACCCTGATGACCCCGGAAGGTCATATGTTCGCTGGGTGGATCTCCTTCTCAGCGGAGGATGTTGGGGAGGGAACGATCGCCCAGGCCCAGGTGCTGATGCGGGCGAACGACCCCCTCTACGAGCTGGGGCTTACCCTCGGGGGGCACCACAAAGAAGACATCTTCTGGTCCCAAACGCTAACCGCGCTGGCCCAGAGGTTCGGGGTCATCAATCCGGTGATCACGACCAAGAGCGTATGCGTGGACCGCAAGCGCCAGTGGCGGAACGCCGGGAACACCTGGCACAACGCGATGATTCGCAGCGTGTTCCAAACCGTGACTCGTCCTTTCGGCAGTGGCCGTCGCCGGTCCGGTGGAGGGAATACCGCCCCGCATGAGTGAGGCCGCCGACGCCATCGTGGTGGGCAGTGGGCCCAACGGGATGGCGGCGGCTGTCACCTTAGCGGCGGCGGGGCTCAAGGTCCTGGTCATCGAGGGTGCCGCGACCGCCGGGGGAGGCTGCCGGACTGAGGAGCTCACCCTGCCGGGGTACCACCACGACCTCTGCTCCACGGCGCACCCGCTGGCCGTGGCCTCGTCGTTCTTCCGACGCTTCGACCTAGCTTCCCGCGGTGTCCGCGTCGTCCACTCCGAGGTGGTCTTCGCCCATCCCCTCGACGGCGGGCGAGCCGCCCTCGCTTACCGATCGGTGGCCGAAACGGCCGAGGGACTGGGAAGGGACCGGGGCGCCTACGGCCGGCTGATGCGCCCTCTGGTCCGGCACTCCGACCAGATCACGAATTGGGTCTTCTCGGCGGAGCGCCGACCACCCAGGAACCCGTTTGCCCTGGCTGGATACGGAGTGTTGGGGATGCGCCCGGCCAGCGTCGTGGCTCGGCGTTTTCGCACCCAGGAGGCCCGAGGTCTGTTCGCCGGGGTCTCGGCTCATGCCATGCGGCCGCTGAACACCGCACCGACCGCCGGGGTTGGTCTGCTCCTGGGTCTGCTCGGCCACTCCGTCGGGTGGCCCTTCGTGGAGGGGGGCAGTGGCCGGCTCACCGATGCCCTGGTGGCCGCTTTGGAGGCGGGGGGAGGAAAGCTGCAAACGGGCTGGTGGGTCCGCTCGCTGGACGAGCTGCCGCCGGCCAAGGCGGTGATTCTGGACGTCACGCCGCGCCAGCTGCTGGAGATGGCGGGAGACCGAATCGCCGGGCGCTACCGGCGCGCGTTGGAGCGCTTTCAGTACGGCAGTGGGGTTTGCAAGGTCGACTTCGCGCTCTCCGGCCCGGTGCCCTGGGCCAACTCCGGCTGTCGCAAGGCCGGCACGGTCCACCTGGGAGGCACCTTCGAGGAGGTGGCCCGGGCCGAGGCCGAGGTCGCTGCCGGGAACCATCCCATTTTCCCCTACGTACTGGCGGTTCAGGCGGGCACCGCCGACTCGACAAGGGCCCCGACCGGCGGCCAGACCCTGTGGGCCTACTGCCACGTTCCGCCGGGCTCTGATATCGACATGACCCCTCAGATCGAGGCTCAGATCGAACGGTTCGCGCCCGGCTTCCGCGACCTGATCCTGGCCAAAGTCCATCGCACGGCCCGGGATCAGGAGGCCCATGACCCCAACTGCGTGGGCGGGGACATCGCCTCCGGGGTCCAGAACTTCAAGCAGACCTTCTTCCGACCTGCTCTGCGCTGGGATCCCTACCGGACGTCCCTTCCCGGGACCTATCTCTGCTCTTCGTCGACCACCCCGGGCCCCGGGGTCCACGGCCGGTGCGGCGAGCTGGCGGCGCTGTCCGCCCTGCGACACAGTTTCGGCATCTCGGAGCGACCGGACCTTCAGAAGCTGGCACCTAGCCCGATTGCGGCGACAGCGGCCAGCTAGCCTTCCCGGCTGGCCGCCGGTCGAGATTTCCCGGGAAGTCAGGCCCACATTGGCGTAGTCCCCCAGTCAAGGCGTCTGCCGAAGTTCGGGCCCTGACACCCACGAGCTCTGTGCCGTGCTACCCCCACTTTGAGTTCGGCGTGAGTTGATTCTCCACTACCTTGTCATCGTCTGGTCACAGTCCCCGGCCTAGGCTCCGAACGTGGGTGAATCGTGACGGATTCCATCTCCGCGTCGACACTGCGCCTAGAGCCCAACCTGACGCCGCGGTTGGACGAGCTGCGACGCCTGGTAGCGCGCGACTTCGCCCTGCCCGCTTCGGACTTCTCTGAGCACGAGGTCTTGCGGGCCGTAGTTGCGGAGTTACCGATCGCCCTGACCGCGCTAGACGAGGAGGCCAACGTGGTCCTCTGGAACCCCGCCGCCGAGCGGATGCTGGGGTGGAAGGAGGCGGAGGTGCTAGGCCGCCGGCTGCCGACGGTGTCCAGGGCCCGCGAGCTCGAGTTCCGACGTATTGTCAAACTCACGCTGGGCACCGGCAGGGGGGTGCATGAGTTGGAGACCCTCCGTCAACACAAGGACGGCCATTCGATCCCCGTGCGGGTCTCCACCGCCGCCCTCCGGGACAACGGCGGTCGGGTGGCGGGCGCGCTGGCCATTTACCAGGATGTCCGTGACCGCAAGCGGGTCGAGTCTCAGCTTTTGTGGCAGGCCCATCACGACGAGCTGACTGGCCTCTACAACCGCCGGGGCTTCCTTGAGCGGCTCCAGAAGCTTCTCGTCCACGCCAAGGGCGACACCGCGGTCTTCTCCCTCGATCTGGATGAGTTCAAGGCGGTCAACGACTCACTTGGTCATCCTGCTGGTGACCAACTGCTGAAGGCGTTCGCCCGGCGCCTGCGCGCTGCGGTGCGTCCGGGTGACCTGGTAGCTCGGGTTGGCGGCGATGAGTTCGTGGTGGTCATGGCGGGAATTTCGAGGGCGGGGCTGGAGTCGACGGCCAACCGACTCTTCGAGCAGCTGGGCCACCGGTATGTGATCGGCGAGCGAGAGGTGGTGACGGGGGTGAGCGGGGGAGTCGCTCTCTGTCACGGCGCCGCCGAGGCTGAGTACGCGGTCAGCCGGGCCGATGTTGCCCTCTATCACGCCAAGCACGTCTCGCCCGGCCGCTGCCAAGTGATCGACGCCAAGATGCACAGCAGCTTCGTCGACCGAACCGAGTTCGCGCGGCACCTGGCCCAGGCGGCGGATCGGGGCGAGCTGCGCCTTCACCTCCAGCCTCTGGTCGAGGCCCGGACCCGTAGTTTGACCGGGGTTGAGGCCTTGGTCCGGTGGGCTCGGCCTCACCGACGACTCATCTATCCCGACAAATTCATCGCGATCGCCGAGCGGAGCGGCAGCATCACCGGGATCGGCCGTTGGGTACTCCAGCGGGCGTGCGGAACGCTTAAAGGCTGGGAGGATTCCGTTCCGGAGGCCAAGGCGCTCATGGTGGCTGTGAACCTCTCGGTGGTCCAACTGCGGGATCCGCTTCTTCCCGATGAAGTCCGAGAGATCTTGGACCAGCACCAGCTCGAGCCCGGGCGGTTGTGCCTGGAGGTCACCGAAAGTGCCCTCAGCGCCGACCCTGATGCCGATGCTTCGGTACTCAACCAGCTGCGGAACCTGGGCGTTCACCTGGCTATGGACGACTTCGGAACCGGCAATTCCTCGCTGACGGCGCTCCGGCGCTTCCCTTTTGACATCCTCAAGATCGACCGGTCGTTCGTCAGCGGCATCGGGACCGGCGCGGAGGACAGCGCGATCGTGGCTGCGACCATCTCGCTGGGCCAGGCGCTGGGCCTCAAGACCGTCGCTGAGGGGGTCGAGACCGAGGCCCAGGCGGAGTTCCTGGTGCGCAATGGCTGCGACGAGCTGCAGGGATACCTCTTCGGCCGTCCGATGCCATTCTCCGAGCTGGCCGTGCCAGCTCCACCGCCTCGCTTGCGCGTTCTGGACTGAGGGCCGGGCAGCTTCAGCCCCGGCTGGCTACGCGATGGCTGCCACCTCCGACGCCTGGCCGGCTGCCTGCTCCAGAACCGCCGAGAGGCCTCGCTGGGGAGCCAGGACCTCATCGATCAGCCCGTATTCCAGTGCCTCCTTGGCGGTGAGGTAGTAGTCCCGATCGATATCTCGCTCCACCTGTTCCAGGGGCCGTCCGGAATGATGGGCCAAGATCTCCGCCATCCGTTGAGTATTGGCCAGGACCTCCCGAAGCTGGATCTCCATGTCGCGGGGCGCACCTCTGGTGCCAGCCGACCCTTGGTGGATCATGATCTTGGAGCTGGGAAGGGCCATGCGCTTGCCCGGGGCTCCGCCGGCGAGGATCATCGCCGCGGCCGACATCGCCATCCCGATGCAGAGGGTCGAGACCTCGCACTTCACGTGCTGCATAACGTCGTAGATGGCCATCCCGGAGTACGCCAGTCCCCCCGGCGAGTTGATATAGAGGTGGATGTCCCGGTCGGGATCCTGACCCTCCAGGTAGAGGATCTCGGCCACCAGCAGGTTGGCGATCTGGTCGTCGACCTCCTGGCCCAAGAATACGATCCGCTCCTTCAGCAGAAGCGAGTAGATGTCGTACGCCCGCTCCCCGCGCATCGACTGGTCCAGAACCGTGGGGACGACGGAGCCCATGAGTGGATCGGCGCCGCTCTGATCCCGGTACATTTTACCTCACCTCCTCCCGGCACATCTCACCGACGGTATCTGCAATGTAAGATATCAGATGAGAGATGAGGGGCTGGAGTCAGTCTCAGCATTGGGAGGCCTGATGGGCAGCCGTACCCACGACCCGGTGTTCCCCGGCTTCGCGCAGATGGCGGCGCGGCGCCGCAACCTGGCGGCCGACCTGACGTCTCGTCGCGTCCTTTTAGGACTCTCCCAGACCGAGGTCGCCGCTCGGATGGGCACTTCGCAGTCGGCGGTGGCCCGCCTGGAATCCGGCTCTGCTGACATTCGCCTCTCCACCCTGGAGCGCTATGCAGCGGCCTTGGATCAGCAGCTTGACTGGAGACTTCAGGCGCGTGGTGATGACCCCGAGGCCTGACCTGGTCGGCCCAAGTCCCAGTGAGGACGATCCCCCACCTCCGTTCAACCCTAGGCCGGGCTCCATCCCGCCGACGGCCCTGGCGGACTGGCTGGAGTCCCGGATGTTTGAGCAGCGGATCATCTGGATCACGGGACAACTGGATGAGTTGGTCGCCACGGCGGCCGCCACCCAGCTGATGACGCTCGACGGGTCGGGCGATGACCCGATCCAGCTCCACCTGAGCAGCGGCGATGGAACGCTAACCGCCGCCCTGACCCTGATGGACACCATCGCCGCCCTGGGCGTGCCGGTGACCGCAGTCTGCACCGGCCGCCTCGAGGGGCCCGCGCTGGGAGTCTTGGCGGTAGCTCACCATCGGCAAGCGGCCAGCCACTCCCGCCTGCGCCTCCGCGATGAAGAGATCGTGGCCCAGGGAACGGCGGCCGCCCTGGCTCGGGAACTGGCCCAGCACGAGCGGCAGCTGCAGCGTTTCATCGAACAATTGGGCAAGGCCACCGAACAACCAGCAGAACGCGTCGAGATCGATGTCGCCAGCGGACGTTACTTCGACGTCGAGGAGGCGCTCCAGTACCACCTGATCGATGAGATTTGGCACGGAAGGCCCCAGAAGACCGGCTGACTCCACTCATTTCGTCAATCAGAAACTCGCTCTTTTACCCGGATAGGGCGGCGGGAGCGACTCCGCCCAGGACGGCAACCGGCGTACGTCAAGCGGGGCGCCTCTGCCAGGGCCTCATCTGACCGCCGAATCTGGTCAGTGAGTCGGAGCGCTCGGGGAAGGTGCCCCGTCAACTGAAGCCTTGGACACCCGCTGCAGGGTGAAGCCACCGCCCGCGCGCTCAAACCCGAGGCGGCGGTACAGGTGCTGCGGCCAGTCCTCCGCATCAGCCCTGAGGAAGATCAGGTCGCAACCGGACCTCTGGGCCAATTCCACGGCATCGAGCACCACGGCGGTGGCATATCCCCGGTTCTGCCACTGCGGTTCGGTCTCGACGTTCTCCACTTGGGCCATCGGTGGAATTCGGTACAGATCGCAGCGCGCGATGATTCCGTCCGGACCGCGAACTGCGTGGTGACTTACCTCACAGGCTCGGTACGTCGCTGCTCGGCGCTCCACAAGCTGTCGAATGGATTGCTCGGTTGCTCGAGGACGCTCCCGGCGCCAGTCTGCCTCCACCATCGGTTTCAGCTGCTCGTACGGCACCCGCTCCACCGGCGTGCTGGAGGCGCGCTCTGAAGGCCGCCGCAGCACCATGGTCAGGTTGGGATGTACCTCGTAGCCACAATCCCGAAACGGCGCCAGCCAATCGGCGCCGACGTCCTCGACGTCCAGCTCGATCGCCCGATGCCGCAGGCCCGCGCCCCCGAGCACACGGTCGGCCTCCTCCATCAGGACCGACGGGTCGACGAGCCTGTCCACGACCAGGCAATTGTGTTCATACGAGTTGGGGAACTCGGAGTTCAGCACCGCGAATCCGCCGGCTACGGAGTCCACTCCGGTCGCCGAGTCGCGCATGATCCGGTAAGTAAAATTTCGAATCCGGCTCCGGACCTTCCCGTCTGACAAATCGCCGATGGCGGCGGCGTCCCGGCCCATGACCTGATCATGCCAGAGGGTCCTAGTGAGGGTTCGCACTTTGGGGCGCCGGCGGACCGATAACGGTGCGGACCAAGACATCCTGGGGCGGTCTCCGGGCCATGGTAGCCTGCAGTTCTAGAGGCCGGTCGGAGAGCGGGAAGAATGCCAGCGGCCCCCCCTGGGCCGCTACCGATTCTAGGAGGCAGGCATTTGAGAGCGGTGGTCTACGAGACGTTCGGAGAGCCGGCGGTGCTCCACTTGATCGAGCGTCCCGAACCCGACCCGGGCCGGGGCGAAGTGTTGGTTCGGATTGCCTTATCCGGAGTGAATCCAACCGACTGGAAGAGTCGCCGGGGACCGGGTGCAGGCCAGCCCCAAGCGAAGCTCCCCTTCCCGCAGATCGTCCCCAATCAGGACGGGTCCGGCACCATTGTCGGGGTGGGCGAGGGAGTGGATCCAACCCGGGTCGGGGAGCGGGTGTGGCTCTGGGAGTCAGGCTGGCAGCGGGCTGACGGCACCGCTCAGGAACTGGTGACCCTGCCAGAGANNGCTACCGGAAGGAGCCTCTCTCGAGCTCGGCGCGAGCCTCGGGATCCCTGCCATCACTGCCCACCGGTGCCTCACGGTGGGCGAGGGCGGGCCAGAGCACCTCGGGCCCGGCGCTCTGGCGGGGCGCACCGTGCTGGTGGCGGGTGGAGCCGGCGCGGTCGGCCACGCTGCTATCGAGCTGGCTCTCTGGTCAGGAGCCCAAATCGTGACCACGGTCAGTTCACCCGAGAAGGCCGAGCTGGCCAGAGCCGCCGGTGCGCATCACGTGGTCGACTACCGCGCCGAGGACGCAAGCGCGGTGATGCGCCGACTGCTCCCCGGGGGCGTCGACCTCATCGTGGAAGTGGCCCCAGGAATCAACGCGGAGCTTGACCAGGCGGTCCTCGCCCAGCACGGCACGATCGTCGCTTATGCCAGTGATCGAGAGGCGGTATCGCTGAAGATCCGGCCTTGCATGGTGATCAACGCCCGGTACCAGTTCGTGCTGGTGTACGCCGAGCCTCAAGCCGCGAAGGGCCGAGCGGTGGAGGATGTGCAGGCAGCGGTCAGGGCGGGGGCGCTTCGGGTGGGCCCCGAGGCCGGCCTGCCGCTCCACCGATTCCCCCTGGAGCGCACTCAGGCAGCTCACGAAGCGGTCGAGGGCAACGTCGTCGGCAAGGTCCTCATCGAGCTCTAACCGAGCGTCCCATCCCCTCAACTCATCTAGGCTGAACTGATGCTAACTCGCCCGGGTCTGAGAAAAGCCGGCCGTTCCTGGGCGCGCCCTCTGTCATGAGCCACGACCAGCTCGCAGGCTGGCGCTCCCGACTTCAAACCGCAATCCCGTACCTAATAGGGCTGGGGGTCGTAATCGCACTGGTGGTCGCGGTGGATCCAGAGCGTTTTGCTGATGCCGCTCGGCGCTTCAATCCGGTGTACGCCCCGATCGTGGCGGCCCTCTCGTTCAGCTATTACCTCCTGCAGGGGGTGCGCTGGCAGCCACTCCTCCTGGCGGTCGGGGCAAAGCTCAGGCTTCGAGAGACCATCGTGCTCAACTTCGCCGGACAAGCCGCGGGACTGCTGCCGGGCGGTGAGCTGACGCGCGCGGTAATGGTGAGCGAGGTCGCCCACGTCGAGGTGGGCGCCACGATCGCCACCATCACGGTCCAGGAGCTGATCTACACGGTCCTGCTCATCGCCGCGGCAGTACCGGGAGCGCTTCACCACACAGTGGCCGCGGTCGGCGTGTCCATCGCACTGGCCGGAGTACTTGCGATCACAGCCGTTCTGACCGTGCAGCCGATCTTTGAACGGGTATTGGCGCTGGTGCGACGGCTGCCCTTGGTACGACGCTTCGTGCCGGACCTAACGGAACTTCAGCGCGACACCGTGAGTCTGCTCCGGCGCTGGGACACACTCTCCTGGTCGGCGGTTAGCGCGCTACAGGCGGTGGGAACGATCACCATGTTCTGGCTGGTGATCCAGGCGATCGATCCCGGCCGGGTCAGCTGGCCGAACGCCGCCTTCGCCTACACCGTGGCCGCTATCGCCGGTGCCCTCTCCCTGGGTCCGGGCGGCCTAGGTGGGTTCGAGGCAGCGGGGGTGGGCATGCTGCTCGTGGTAGGGGTCCCCTTCCAGATCGCCGTCGCCGCCACCGTCTTACAACGAGCGGCCGACAAAGGCCTGGGGACTATCTACGGGTCCATCGCCTACGTGTACGCGCGCCAGCACTACGGTCTCAAAGAGGCGCGGGTGATTCGGCATGGCCAGCGGCGCGGCCTACCCCCCGATCTGCGCCCAGACGACCCGGAGCCGGGCTGAGGGGCGTTGGCGCGGATCCCGCAGACGCCGGAATGGCCACGACGACCTCCGGAGCGGAAGCAGCTACCGCTCGGATTTTCCGTCTTGCCGAGATCTACTCGAGCCTAGAGTGGCGGGGACGGCAAGTTGGACTCCGGCGAAGAGCCTGGAGGTGGGGCGGAGCTGGGCCGGCTCCTCCACGATTTACTGGCGGGCCGCCGCGTCGACCCGTGGCGTCTCCGCTGAGCGCGAACTTGGGGACCCTGCGGCAGTCGACTGTGCTCACTCAACTCCAGCGCCCGTTTCAGGGTGTAGCAAGCCGAAGTGGCAGCTGCCGCCAGCACCGGGGCACTCGTCCATCCGTCAGGGATCTCACTACGCGTCAGCCGGGTCACCGGTAGGCCACCCGGGGCGGTGCTCGCGCTGCGCAGAACTCCATCGCAGTCCCCGGCGACCCCGTAGCACTCCGTTGCTGAAAGCCGTTCGGCGATCACGAAGATTGTATCGGAATACCGTCGTAATGCGCACGACCGCGTGCTTTCCGTATTCAATTGGTACGGTCGTCCGCGTGTTGAAACGTTACATCGCCGTGACACATCGACGATCCCTACGCGGCCCACACTCCCATCTCCACTTGCGGGCTTGCAAGAGTGTCGATATGCAAACGGTGTGGACTGTGCCCGGGCGAGCGACGGGTCACCAACTGCCAGTACCCATTACCCCATGAATTGCTGGCGCTCCTGCCAATCCCTTGTGTACGCCAGCGGACCGACGACGTAAAACACTGTGTCTAGACTCTCGACGGCGGGAGTCCTCTCCCCTCCCGCGACCTCCTTCCCCAGGCAGGACCCAGGTCCGCGGGGCCCATGGCCTGCCACCGTGACACCGGCTTCGACGAGTTCACAGCGACGGCCGCCGCCCTTCAAAACGGCGTGCCGTTGCTGTGGACTCAACCGGGGACTTTCACAGAGAATTTGCCGTCGACGCACGTCGACTGTCTCTTCCAGCTTGGTGCAGTCCAAATGCACGCTGCACCCCTCGATGGGTGCTCTTCAGACGAGCTGGAGAGGGCTGGTAGGCCTACTTGGCCCGTGAGCGCCGGATGTCGATCAGGCAGTTGCCGCGATGGGGGCGAAGACCGGGGACGCTGTGACTTTGTCTAGCTCGGTTTTGATGACCCGGTAGCACTCACAGGAGACGTTCTCCAACCCGGCCCGATCGACGATCTCGACATGGCCTCGGTGGTAGTGGATGAGCCCCGCCTTTTGGAGAATGCCGGCGGAAAGGGTCACGGTGGCCCGTCGCGATCCCAGCATTTGGGCCAGGAACTCTTGGGTGATTAGGAACTTGTCGGACCCGATCCGGTCATGGCTCATCAGCAACCACCGGCTCAGGCGTTCCTCGTTGGTGTGGAGGCGATTGCACGCCGCAGCTTGGGAAATCTGACCGAAGAGCGCCAGCACGTAGGTTTGGACCAACTGGGTAATCGGAGTGCTGACTCTCATGGCCTCAAGTAGGGCTTCGGCCGACATGGTCAAGCAGCGACCCGCTACCTGGGAGATCGCCCGCACAGCCAGGGTGCCCCCAAAGATGAGCGGCACTCCCACCACCCCTTCGTTGCCGACGGTGGCCACCTCGACGATGGCGCCGTCCTCGAGGGGCGTGACCAACGAGATCACTCCGTCTAGAGGAAAGTAGACGGCGTCCACCAGCTGGCCCGGCTCGAAGAGCACTGTCTTGACTCTGAGGAAAACAGGAGACAGCTTAGCCATGAGCCGTGCTCGATCCTCTGCAGGCAGGCAAGCCAAGATGCGATTCTCGTCGTGAACCTCTTCCATCAGACCGTCATCCCTGTCGATCGTGGGTCCAACTCCTGCTGTCGGTCGGCGCCTAGCGGTGTCGGTGCGCTTGTTCTGCAAGCGGACCGACACCCCGATCAAGGGCGCCCAGTATATAGCCCAGCAGGTGCGTGCGCGTTATGCGCCCCTGGTAACAAATTGCCCTCTCTGGTCTGGAGCACAACGGAGAGGCTGGGGCCGTGCTTCGTGCTGATCTCAAATGATCGCCGGGACGGCAGCTGCCACCGATGAATTCGCGACAGCGTGCTTCCCGAGCCAGCCTCGGCCAGTCGACCCGCTCGCTGCCTTCCGGCGAGCCGAAAGGCCGTTGAGACAAGTCGGCAGGGACATTGATCGTGACACAGCCACCGCGCTGGTACTGGGCGNNAGGCGCTCACTCCGCCTGGTTAACCGCGTTCGTCGATGATGAGTTCAAATCTGAAGCACTTCTCCAGCAGCGTCGCCGGCACTCTAACGGAGAGGGTCATGGGACTGCGGATGGCCCGGTTTGTGCCGTTCGGCTGTGATGGTCCAATCGCCGAAGAGTACTGTCCATTTAGGCAGTTGAAATGCGTCTCCGGAGCGAAGCCCCCAACTGCGGTGTGATCGCGGTGGTAGTTGTCGCAGTTCAGCCAATGACCGAGCTTACTGACTCGGGTAGCCTTCTGGCCAATTGCCCGTATTGATCGTGCTCCTATCGCGTGACCGCCCTCCCGCCGGCCATGCATCGGCGCTCACAACCGGCCGCCTAGTCCAGTGGCGCCTCCTGGTTCAGCGCTTGGTTCTCGCCATTACCATCTTCAGTAGCCGAGGACCGATCGTCGGCCATTCCTCAGCCAGAAGGCTGTAGCAGAGGGAGTCCCGGCGGCTGCCGTCCGGCCTCTGCTGGTGGCTACGCAGTTTTCCCTCGTAGACGAAACCGAGCCGTTCCAGAGCGTTCTTCGATCGCAGGTTGAGACTGTCTAGCCGCCAAGCGACCCGCTGCAGCCCCATCGTCTCGAAGATGTACTGGAGCAAAGAGTACTTCTGGTCCTCGTTGTAGCCCTGCCCCCAGGCAGAACGCTCCAGCCACGTCCACCCCATTTCGACCCGCTGGTGCCGACGGTCCAACTCGTAAAGAGTGGTGCTGCCCAGAACTCGTCCGTCCACAAGCCGCGACACCAAAAAGGGTTGGCGGTCCGTTCCCCGGCCGATCAGGAAGTCGGTGATGACCTCGCGCATCTCCGCCACGCTGGAGGGATACGGGGCGAGCTTCCAGCGCCACACCTCGGGGTCGGCCACCGTGGCGAGAAGCACCGTGGCGTGGTCGGGCCGAAGTGGGTCCAGTCGGACCAGTCTGCCGGTGAGGGTGGGGATCCCGAGCCCGGGGGGCGAGTCGTCGCTGCCGACGGTCATACCTGGGACCTCGCTAGTCTCCGGTCGCTTCGAGGCGCGTCGTTGCTCATCATGAGGTGCGATGTTTTGCGCAGCTGACAGCGTTCCGTGATCGAAGACTTGCGGATAGGGTGCCCAAACTGGTCGCCTTCGGAGTTCACCTGTGGTGTCAGCTCCATGATGTGGTAGCTGCCCGTTACGGAGGTACCCGGTTCACCCCTTAGCGGGTGGCTCTGACAGTCCGGCGGCATCTCCAAAGTTACCGCGATACATCCAAAAGCCACGCTAGGATCGCAGCGGATCGCCGTCGTCGTGCACACGGCTCCACAGCTCTCAAGCGTCGGAAGTGACGTGTTCTCCTGGCAATGAAAGTGGCCGATATGGTGGGACAGACCCTGGATACGGCACTCGTGCAATTAGGGAGACTGAGCCAGTCCGATGGGGTTGCCGTCAGCGTCCTTGACGGACGCAATCAGCTTACCTCCGCCGACTTCTTTCACATCTTGCTGTATTTGTGCACCCGCGTCCAGTAGTAGCCGCAGACTCTTTTTAATATCGTCAACTTCACAGTAGCCGACAGGCCCCATCATACCTTGGGTGTGGCCATTGGGATCCAAGCCGATTTCTTGGTCCCCAATTTTGTAGCCAACATAATACGGTGTATCTGCATAGGGTTCTACACCCAGAAGACTGCTGTACAGCGTCTTCGCTTGAGCTACATCCTTGACCGGGAAGATGATCGTTCTGATGCCTTGATTCACGAAGGATCTCTCGCACGGATTGATGCTGAACTGACTTGGCTAGGCGGAGCACCACGGTAAGGATGACCGCGTCCGGTCGCACCAGAATCAGGCCGATTCGGCCACCATACGCTGATTCGTCTGGGCATGCTGGAGGCGGGGGACCAGCAGAGCGCACAGGGCTCCTGCGCCCAGCACGGCGGCTCCGACAAACACAGCCGGGACCAGTCCGCGGACGAAGAGCTGGGGCGAACCGTAGCCCCCATTCGCGCTGAAGACGGTGGCCAGGACAGCAACGCCGAGGACGCCGCCAACCTCGCGTATGGCATTCATCGCACCCGACGCCTGGCCCACCTCGTGCTTCCCAACCGCTCCCAGTACGGCGTTGGCGGCGGGAGCGAAGACAAGTGCCATGCCGATGCCGGCGATCGCGAAGGGACCGATGAACTCGCCGTAAGGAGTGCCAACTGTCGTGATCGACCCGATCCACCCGAGCGCGACCGCCTGTAGCGCTACGCCGGCCGCCATCAGAGGACGACTGCCCACGCGGTCCGAGAGAAGTCCGGCGATGGGAGCCACGATCATCGGCATCCCGGTCCAAGGAAGAGTGCGAATCCCCGCTTGGAGCGCCGAATAGTGCTGGGAAGTCTGGAAGAACTGGGCCAGCAGGAACACGGAGCCGAACATCCCGAAGTACATCGCGAGGGAGACTGCGTTGGTGGCGGAGAAGGCGCGGCCGCGGAAGAAGCGCATCGGCAGCATCGGCGCCGCAGTGCGCAGCTCCCAGGCTACGAAGCCTGCCAGCAGCAAAGCACCGCCCGCTAGAGAGGCAATGATGGTGACGCTGCCCCAGCCCAGCGTGTTCGCCCGCACCACTCCGTAGACAATGCCGAAGAGGCCTGCACTGACAAGAAGAAGACCAGCCAGGTCTACGCGCCCGTTCGGGCCGCGACTTTCGGTGAGGCGCGCCAGGGCGAGCGGAGCGACGACCAAGCCCACCGGAACGTTGAGCCAGAAGATCCAGTGCCAGGAGATCCCGGTGACGACAGCCCCTCCCACGACTGGCCCCAAGGCTACCCCAAGGCCGCTTATCCCCGACCAGATACCAAGGGCGATCCCTCGGCGTCCAGCGGGAAAAGCCTCCGATAGAAGGGTGAGCGTCAGCGGTAGCACCATCGCGGCACCTGCGCCTTGGACCGCTCGGGCGGCGATCAGGGCGCTGATGTTGGGAGCCAGCGCTGCGCCAGCGGAAGAGATGGTGAAGATGGTGAGTCCCACGACGAACATCCGACGGCGGCCGAGGCGGTCGCCCAGGGCGGCGCCGGTGAGAAGCAGGACCGCGAAGGTCAGGGTGTAGGCATTCACCGTCCACTCCAGGGAGCCGATGTTGGCGCCTAGCGCACGGCGGATGCTGGGCAGCGCAATCGTCACCACCAGGTTGTCGAGGGTCACCATGAAGAGGGCGAGTGAAACGAGGGCCAGGGTCCAGGTTGAATTGCGGCGAGTCACTGCGCTTCTCCTTATGGATAGATCAATCACTTAAATGGTCAAAAAAAGGGGCGCGCCTAAAACGGCATCAGGCACTGCCAGCCGTAGGGTCTTCGTCTTGCCAAAGCGGCGCGCAGATCTCTGGAATATCGAGGATGGTCGTCACATTGGCGAGCATGCCGGCGGCGAAGAATTGGGCAAGCTCGAGGAGCGTAGCCCCGCTCCAGACCCCGACATCGCGATGGAGGCGCCTGAACGCCGCCGCCGCCGGCTCTCTAATTTCGGGCTCACCGGCGGCCGCGTAGCACTGGAGCTGGCAAAGCAGGAAAAACCGGTCTGAGACCAGCGCCGGATACGCTTGGCCCATCCGGCGCAGGGCTTCCTGGGGGTTAGACGCGCCTTTCGCCGCCCTCTCGAAAGTGTTACTCACCCGTTTGATTACCCGGTCGTGGACTGCCAGGAACAGTTCTCGCTTGCTCGGGAAGAGAGCATATATATATGGCTGGCTGATTCCAGCCCGCTTGGCGATGGCGGCCGTGCTCGCCCCCTGGAAACCATGTTCCGCAAACTCATGAATCGCAGCGTCGAGGACCTGCTCCCGGCGGCCCTCGGCGGTCTGGCGGGTCCTCACACCGGTGGGCGATGCCATGATCTTATTATTGATTGATGGATCAGTAAATGTCAAGCTCCGCGCTGGGAACTGACTGAAAGAAGCTTCCAGATCCACTAGAGGGATCGAGTTCCCCAGATCTCACAGAGAGGTTCCTCCCGCCCGGTGACTCCAGTTGAGGACTGAGCTCTGAGGTCACCCGGCCTCGGTGCCGCTTCAGCCGTCCAGGTCAAGACGAGAGCTCACCAAGAGCGAAGCGCCGAGCCCACGACTCAGGATTGACGGCTGACTCAGTTCGACCACAAGCGCCAAACGCTACTGAAGCCGCGTCCAACGCACAGGGCAGAATTCCGCGCGGATTCCGTCGACGCCGAGCGGTCGGCCGGCCCGCCGGGCAGTGGTTTCTCTCCCGGGTCGTCACCCGTCCGTAGCAGCGTTCCTGCGCCGACCGGGGCACAGTGAAGTTGACTCGGCCGCTATTGGCCGGTGAACTTGAAAGCAGAAAGTGGGTCTAGCATGGCGAGCGGAGGTGTGGCGACCGCGCACAGTGGAGCTTTGCATCGGCTAGCCCCGCCGATCGCGCTGCTACCGCGGGCTCGCTGGTTCCTCCTCGTGATCGCCCTAGCAGGGCTCATCACGGCTGTGCCCCTGATGCTCTTTTCCTCCAGTGCCGTACCCACGCTAAGGTGGGCCGGGGTCGCCGGACTCGTCTGGCTGGCATGGTGGTGGTTTCACGGCTATCGCGTAGGTGGCTTCAGTTGGCAAGGCGACGCCGCCTGCCTCGTGGCGGTTTTCGTAGTAGTGGTCGGCGCTAGCGACCCTGCAAACTCGCAGATGGTCCTCCTCACCGGGGTGGCCTTCCGGATCATCTCGTCCCTCCCTAAGGTCGCCTACCGGACGGCAGCTGGATTCGCGTCGGCCTCGCTGGCCGGAGGGGTCGCTACTTACGTAATTGGCAGGCAGCCGATAGTCCTAGGAGACGTGGTCGCCCTCATCCTGGCCTTCCTCCTGGTAGTGGTAGTAATCCAGATCCTGAGGAGCACCATCCTGAGGCAGCAACAGAGCTTGGAGCTGGCGACGGCCGTGTCGAGACTCCAGCTCTCGGGTAGCACTGAGGAGACCGCTGGCGCCATCTGCACCGAACTCCTCAGCCTAAGCGGGGTGGATTTCTCGAATGTGGTGGTGTTCAGCGCCGAAGGGATAGCGACCGTGGTGGCCCAGGGTGCGCCCCGGCGCGTCCCAGTTTCGACCGGGGATCGTGTCCCGGCAGCCCGGGCGGCGTACCTCATCGAGCACGCCGTCGCCGGACCCTGGACCGAACGCTGGAGGCAACGCCCCGAGGACGGCGAATACGGCAGGGCGATGACGGAGGCGAATGTCCAAGTTGTCTCATACGCGCCCATCCGATACGGTGAGATCACCCTGGGAGTTTTGGTGGCCGGCTCACTTCGAAGTGAGAACGCCGACGCCCTGACCGAGAATCTTCCGGAGATCGCGGAGTTTGGAAGCACCGCAAGTGCGCTCCTGGTCCCCGGCCTGCGGGCGGAGCGGCTAGTCGTTCAGCGCCGAACTCAGATTCGGGAGATCATGACCAGTGACGCATTCCAGCCTGTCTTCCAGCCCATCGTCGAAGTCGACAGCGGCGCAGTCGTGGGCTACGAAGCACTCACCCGATTCGCGGATGGGGAGCGTCCCGACGCCCACTTCTCGGCCGCCTGGAGTGTCGGCTTAGGAGCGGAGCTGGAACTCGCGACCTTGAAGCGAGCGGTCTCGGATGCCCACCAGCTCCCAGCCGGCCGCTGGTTGAGCGTCAACATTTCGCCGACAATGGTGGAGAAACCGAAGCAGCTGCGATCTGTACTTGATCACGCCAACCGCTCGTTGGTGCTGGAAATCACCGAGCACAAGCTGATCACGGACTATCGATCGCTGCGAGAGGCGCTAAGTCAGTTCGCCCCTGCCCTCACCGCGGTCGACGATGCTGGCGCGGGAGT
This sequence comes from Candidatus Dormiibacterota bacterium, assembly GCA_003133485.1. The sequence continues at coordinate 8,541 of PKXR01000051.1, read as the reverse complement.
GGCCAACTTCGCTCACATCGTGGAGCTGAATGCTGACTTCATCAAGCTGGACATCGGTCTGGTCCACGGAGTGTCAGCTGACCCGGCCCGCCAGGCGATGATCGTAGCTCTCCGCCACTTCGCGCGGGCGACCGGCTGCCGGCTGATTGCCGAGGGGGTTGAGACCGAGGCCGAAGCCAGGGCCGTCCGGTCGCTTGGCGTGGACTTCGGCCAGGGCTATTGGTACGGTCGTCCAAGCACGGTCGA
>PKXR01000051.1:0-8255 GCA_003133485.1 Candidatus Dormiibacterota bacterium | reverse complement strand
TCTTAGCCGAGCGACGAACGCTAGCTGGAAGCTGGCATCGACCAATAGCTCTGGTGATCCGCGCAAAGATTGACCGAAGATCCTGAATGGGTCCTAACGGACACTGTCGGCGTCAACCCTTTCCGAGCCTCAATCAGATGAATCCATTTCAGAACGGGCTCGCTCCCACGCTTGTTCGGTGGGCTGCCCGGTACCCGGCAGCTACCGAGGACTTCCCCTGGGGTGAGCGTGTCGCCAAGGTCAACCAGGAAGTGATCGCCTTCCTCGGCCGGGATGGCGCTATCAATCCTTCAGTCACGCTAAAGCTCCCCTTCTCCGCTCCCTTCGCGCTGTCCGAGGACTGCAGCGAGCCTCCGGGATGGCTCGTGGTACTGGCAGCATTGGAAGGTGGGCACCTGACTCGAGAGGAGGCGGCATTTAGGTTTCAGGTCCCGCAGGCCACCCGGGAAGCGGCACTGATAGCGGACCGCGATGGGAGTTCCCCCTACGTCCTGGCGACGGCGCTTGGCGGGGACGGCTGAATCGGAGCTCCTGGGGGAATCCTTCGGCATCAGGCCACCACGTCGCGGTGCCCACCTGGCTTCAGGCGGATGCGCTCTCCATACTCGCCAGCGGACCAAGGCGCTCAAGCCAGGGTCGGGCCTGCAGGCGGTCGAAGATCTCTCGGGCTTCGGCTCGCAGTGGTTCCGCCTTGTCTTGACGGCCCCGTGCCGCCAGCCACTCCGCGTGGTCGATGAGGGCGATTGCGAGGTCGAACGGCGTGCCGAGTTCACGGAGCCCAGAATCGGCAGCCTCGAAGCAAACTTCGACACCATCGTTCTCCCCGGCGGCCACGGACGCCCGAGCCGAAAGCCGGGCGACCTGGGCCCGCAGCCACGGGGTGATCTGCCCCGGCGGGGCCACCCTCACCATCGCGAGCAACTCCTCGGCCCGGCCGAGGTTGCCGAGGTCTAGGGCGGTCTCCACCCCCTGCACCAGGGCTCGCTTCACGTAACTGTTCGTCAGCCCAATTGCGAGCTCGGAGCGGGTCGCCAGAAACTCTTCGACCGCCGCCAACGCCTCGGCCGGCCGGTCCTCGGCGCGGAGGACCTCGGCCATCGCCAGAGCGAACTGCGCCCGGCTCTCCCAGTCCTCCGAGCTCGCGGCGGATTTCATCGACTCGAGGAGAAGCCTGGCCTCGCCGACGTCCCCCCGGTGGACGTGGAGAGGAGTCAGGGCGAGGAGTTGGGACGCCCACGTCTCCAACGACGCCAGTTCCTCTGCACCGCTCACCGCCTCGGCCTGGGCCTGGGCGTCATCCCACCGCCCGAGCGCGAAGAGTCCCCGGAGTGAGCCGGTGAGTACGGACAGCTCCCAGAACCGGTCGCCAACCCGGCGGGCCAGCTCAAGTCGCTGCTCGTCGAGCGCCACCGACTCGGCCAACCGATCCTGCGCCTCCAACGTCACCGCCAGGTTGTTGTAGGCGCGCTGCGCGGCCGCTGTGAGGCCGTGTTCTAGAGCCACCTCTAGAGCCCGCCGGAGGAGAACGCCACTCTCGTCCAGCCGGTCGCTGCCCATAAGGATGACTGCCTTGCTGCTGAGTGCTTGGGAGTAGACCTCGGAAAGCTCCAGGTGCTCGGCAAGTTCCAGTGCCTCCTCGAGCAGGGGGGCTGCTTCCCCGTAGCGCCCGCCGAGCGCGAGGATCCTCCCCAGCTGGGCTGCCACCACGGCCAGGTCGGGGTCGCGCTCATCGCCGGCCAGCCCAGCGTAGGCCCTCTGCATGCGCTCGATGGCCTGCTCAACGTGCCCGCGCACCCATTCCACCCCCGCCAGTCGGGCCTCGACCCTGGCTGCGGTGCGGGCCTGGCCAGCCTCCTCGAACAGCTTAGTCGCCACCGCGTACCTGGTTGCGGCCTCCTCCGGCCGACCGCGTAGCTCCGCCATCTCGCCCGCCCTCTCGGTGAGGGTCGCCCGCTCCAGCGGAGACTCGCTCAGCTCCGCCGCCTGCTCGAAGGCGGACTCCGCCTCTTCCGAAGCGGCGAGTGCGGCCGCCCGCTCCGCCGCCCGCACCAGCACCTCTCGAGCCTTGTCCTTGATCTCGGGAGCGTCGGGGGCGTCGGGGTCCAACCGCCACGCCTCCAGGTAGTGCGAAGCCAGGACCTCCACTATCTCTTCGGCCTCGGGGCTCCAGGCCAGCTCCAGATAGCTGGCCACCGCCAAGTGCTTGGTCCGTCGCTCCCGCTTAGGAAGGGTCTCGTAGGCCACAGTGCGCACCAGGTCCTGCAGGAACCCGTACTGCCCACGCTCCGGCGAGCGCGGGTCGGCCTGGACCGACAGGACCTCCTTGGCCACCAGCGAGGTGAGTATCGGCTGAAGCTCCTCCTCGTCATGGCCGGAGAGGGCAGCCAGCCCCTGGGGGGTGAAGGTCTTGCCCAGGACCGAGGCGTCCTGCGCCAGCTGCCGTTCCTCGAGTGACATCCCATCAAGTCGCGCCGCGATCAGAGCGTGGAGCGTCTCCGGGACCTCCAGGGTCTCGATCTCTCCGGCGGGCCGGTACGCCGACCCATCCTCAATCAGGAGCCCCCGGTCGAGCAGCATCCGTACCGTCTCGACTGCGTACAGGGGAATGCCCTCGGCCCGCCCCCGGATGCGCTCGGCGAGCGGCTTGGGGAGTCCCGGGACCAGCCCGATCAAGAGCCTGTCCATGTCAGCCGGCGAGAGGGGCTCAAGGTGGATCGAGGTGGCGTTGCGGGTCGAGGCCGCCAACCCGGTGGCGGGCACATCTGGTCGGACCAGGCTCACCACGAAGAAGGGATACGCCCGGGACCATTCCATCAGGTAGGCGATGAACTCGAGCAGCGAGGGGTCCGCCCACTGCATGTCCTCGAACACCATCAGTACCGGGCTCTGCTCGGCCAGGCGTTCGAAGAAGAGCCGCCAGGCTGCGAACAGATCCTGCTTGTCGGGGGCGGTCCGTTCCTCCAGACCGAGCAGGTGGGCTAGGCGGGGGGCGACGAAGCGGCGGTCCTCGGCATCCGGGACGTATTCGTCCACCGCAGCCTGGAGCTTGGCCAGGGCCGACTCGCGCTCCTCTGCCTCCAGGATGCCGGCTCGGCCCCTGACCATCTCCGCCAGGGCGAAGTAGGTCACTCCCTGCCCGTAGGCCAGACACCGGCCCCGGTGCCAGAAGTAGCCTGACTTCAACCCGTCCATGTATTTGAAGAACTCCCAGGCTAGGCGGGACTTGCCGATGCCCGCGATCCCGGTCACCTGCACCAGGTGGGCCCGTCGGTCCTCGGTGGAGGCGTGAAACGCCTCCTTCACCAGCCGGAGCTCACGGTCCCGCCCCACAAACGGAGCCTCCAGGCGCTCGGATTTGAGCAGGCCGCCCCGGCCGGCCACCACTCGGAGCGCCCGGTAGAGCGGGACCGGTTCGGCCTTGCCCTTCAACTGATGGGTGCCGGTGTCCTGGTAGGCCACCGCCGCCTCGGTGGCCCGCTTGGTGGTCTCTCCCACCAGCACGGTGCCGGGCTGGCTCTGGGTCTGGATGCGCGACGCCGTGTTGACCAGATCTCCTGCCACCATCCCCTGGCCCTTGGCCCCCAGGTTCACCGCGGCGGTACCTGTCAGCACCCCGGCCCGGGCCGCGAGCTCGGGAGCCCGAACTTCCTCCCCCAGGGCGGCGACCGCCTCCACCAGTTCCAGGGCCGCTCGGACCGCCCGCTCGGCGTCGTCCTCCTGGGCCACCGGGGCGCCCCACACCGCCATGACGGCATCTCCGATGAACTTCTCGACGGTGCCCCCGTAGCGCTCCACCAGCTCCCGGCAGACGTCGAAGTAGCGGCTGAGCAGCTCGCGAACCTCCTCGGGGTCGCGTGCCTCGGAGAGCGCCGTAAAACCCACCAGGTCCGCGAACAAGACGGATACGACCTTGAGCTCCACCACGTCTGTGGTGGCGGTGGCGCCCGAAGGGGCGGGGATCACCGAAGGTGCTACGGGCCCAGATGGTTGAGCCGGAGTGACGCGGCCGGCTACGCCCAAAGGTGCGCCGCACTCCCTGCAGTAGACGTCGGACGCGTCATTCGCGAAGCCGCAGGCGGCACAAGCTCGAGCGAGCGGAGCCCCACACTTGCCGCAGAACTTGCTGCCTGGGGTAGTCGCGGTCCCGCAGCTCGAACAAACCACCTGGCCCTCTCCCGCAGACCGGCCGACGCGCACCGAATGGTACCCACCACGGCGCCCCGAAGGATTTCATTTGGAACGTGGCCTGACGCCGGCACCGCTGGAGCCGACCGGTTCGGCTCGGCCGGCTTGTGCTGGAATCGATCTCAAATACCGGGGAATCATGAGGACTGAATGGAGCCGGGTCTCGAACCCGCGACCTTTGGCTGGGGAAGCAGACGCTGTCCGGGGCTGGGCCCGAAGACAAGGGATCCTTCGTTGACGCAGGTGACCTTGGAACCAGCTCCGCGAAGCCTGGGGAGGCGTGGCGAACGGTATTGGAACTTCGCTGACCTATGGCTTCATCTCAGGCCACTGGTAGGTTGAATCAACAAGGGGTCGCCCGTGGGGCGGTGATTCTTGCCGAATTGGGTGATCTCTGACTAAGATCAGAGAATGGCCGACGCCCTGGTAGATCAGATCCGAAGTTTCAACCGGAGCGTCACTCAACGCGTCGGAGCGCTCAACGACCGATATCTCGCGCGCAGTCGCCCACTAGGACAGTCGCGGTTGCTTTGGGAAATCGGGATCGAGGGCTGCGAGGTGCGGGCCTTGCGATCACGTCTCCGTCTTGACTCGGGCCATGCGAGCCGGCTGCTCCGCGCGCTGGAGACGACGGGACTGGTGACCGTGGCACTGAGCAAGTCAGACCGCCGCATCCGCGTTGCCCGGCTCACCAGGGCTGGGCTTTCCGAGCGCAAGCTGCTCGATCAGCGCAGCGACGACTTAGCTGCTGCGATCCTCGCCCCGCTCGATGGTGGCCAGCGCGCCGAACTTATCGCCGCGATACGAACGGTCAAGCGTTTGCTGTCGACCTCGGACATTGAGATCCGCGCGGCCAATCCGAAGGATCCCGACGCTAGGCGGTGCCTCCGCGCTTACTTCGCCGAGCTCGACCGCCGGTCGGAGTCAGGCTTCGATCCCAGCGCGAGTGTCTCCGCGGAACCCCCCGACGTCACTCCGCCCGCTGGCTCCTTTCTGATCGCCTACCGTGTTGGTGAACCCGTGGGTTGCGNNGAGGACTTCCCCTGGGGTGAGCTTGTCGCCAAGGTCAACCAGAAAGTGATCGCCTTCATCGTTGGTGAACCCGTGGGTTGCGGAGCGGTCAAGTATCACCCCGGCGCACCGTCAGAGCTCAAGCGCATGTGGGTTACAGAGTCTGCGCGCGGCCTCGGCATCGGCCGCCGTCTCCTCACCGAACTCGAAGCGCGTGCAGTAGGCAGCGGCGCCTCAGTGGCGCGACTGAACACCAATCAGGTCCTCGTCGAGGCCATCTCGATGTACCGCTCAGCCGGGTACATCGAGGTGCCCGCATTCAACCTCGAGCCGTTCGCAGATCACTGGTTCGAAAAGCGTCTCCGGTGACGCCGTGCCACGACGGCGGGAAGCGCACCCGGTTTCCGGCCCGCCACCGTCAACCGATCCCTCCGGACGACGGAAAGCCCCTGAAAGATGGTTGATCCGGAGCAACGTCAGCGCTGGGCGGCGGGTGGCGGATCCTCACTTCGAACGCTCGGCGGTTTACTGTTGGGCGGTCCCGATACAGGCCAGCTTGAGACTGCTTTCATGTGCATTCCGCCTGATGGCCTCTGCGGCCATACCGTCTCTGCCATGGGCAGTCTGTCCCATGCCGGAGTGGATGCGATGAACCGTCAGCTTCACCGGAACTTTATCTTCCGGGTATGCGCGGTGGGTTTCGGCGTGGGGATCTTTGCGGGAATCGCTACGACTCTGGCCCTGCTCGGACCGAGCATGTGAAGCGTGAATGGAAAGAGTCAGAGGAGACGAATTTGGATCACCACGCGCTCTGCGCAGCCTGGCCTACCGCCCCACCGGGTGCTGAAAGTGCTTGTTGACAACCGTCTGGTACACCACATGGCCGCCTTTGCCTTCGGCCTTGGCTGCGTAGAGGGCAATGTCTGCGTCCCTCAGGAGGATGTCGGAGTCCCGGGCGCCGTGCTCTGAGGAGACGATGCCGACACTGGTGGTGGCGTGCACCAGGCTGCCGTCGGCGAGGCGGACCGGTTCGGTGAGGAGGTCACCGATGCGAGCGGCCAGCTCGTCGCCGGAGCTGGTCCCCGGCGCCTCCTCGATGAGAATGGCGAACTCGTCACCACCCAGGCGAGCGAAGGTATCCCCTGGCCTGAGGGTGGACTGGATGCGCCGGGTGACCTCGAGGAGGACAACATCGCCGGCGGCATGTCCCAGGGTATCGTTGACCTTCTTGAAGTCGTCGAGGTCCAGGGCCAGGAGCACCACGTGGCAGCCTTTGCGCACCCGCCCGACGAGCGCGTGCTTGAGACGCTCCTTCAGCAGTATCCGGTTGGCCAGCCCCGTCAGCGGGTCGTGGAAGGCCTGGTGGCGGAGCTGGTCCTCCAGCTCGAGACGGTCGGTGATGTCCCGCGCGGTCAGCAACATGGCTCGCGCATTCGGGTCGTCGAGCAGATTGGTGGACACGATGTCGAACATGTGCCAGCCGCCGTCGGCGCCCTGGAGCCGGCAGTCCACCGGGCTGCCCGGACCCGGCCGCCGGCGCGTTTCAGCGATCGTCGCCTGGAGGGCGTCTACGTCGTCGGGATGGATCACGACCCCCGCACTGACCGGATTGAGCAATGGGAGCTTGTGCCCGAGGAACGACTCGACCGAGGGGCTCGCGTAGATGAGACGAGCCTCGACATCGGTGGCCAAGACCAGGTCGGACGCGCTCTGGACGAAGGCGCGCATGAGCGCCTCGCGGTTCGCCAACTCGCGAGCGTCGTCCGCGCGGCGAAGGGCGTGCCCGGTGGCCGTGGCCAGGATTTGCAGGGCATTCCCGAAGGACGAGAGCCGAGCCACCCTGCCGGAGAGCGCCAGCACCATCGGACAGCTGCCCGAGACGTTGACCGGCATCAGCCGGAGCGGAGCGGCGGTGAGAGGAAGGCCGAGCAGCTGCGCTAGGGCGGACAAGTCCCCGCCCTCGGCGACCGACCCGCCGCGGATAAGCCGATCGCGGAGTCGAGCCGCGGTCCCGGCGGGGACGACCACGGCCCCGGCGCGGCCGCCTACGGGCGGCCCCTCATGAAGCGGCACCGCCCAGTCTGCATCGAGGATGACCAGCACCGTCAGGGACCCCGGCTGGGCGGCTCCGATGCGCCCGAGTGCGGCACGGCACGCCTCGATCACACCGGTAACCCCGTCGGCGCGGTTCAACTCCGCCAGGCCGTGGCTGAGGGCCCGCTCGACCCGGAGTGCGCGCTGCTCTGACGCCCGGCTCCAGACGGCCCGGGACGGGACCGGCGGTGCGCGTCGGGGAGAGCTGGTAACAACGGTCATGCGGCTTTCCTCAAGCTCCGGGAACGGGGACGGGGTTGGACTACGCCGGCTGCTCGCGGCCAGTGTCGCCCGGCCACCGCCCGCCTACCCNNCGCGCCGCGGTTCCGCTTCATTGCTGCCGCGTAACGCCCGCGCACGGCTGGGTGACAACCCGACAAACGGTTGTGGCCGGCCGACAACTACACAAGTCCGCCGAACAGCCGCTTCGGCGCCAGATAGTGGACGCTCCCGGTCGCGGGCCAGTAGCGCAGCGCAGGTCCTCCATACACGCCTCGAGATGCGAGCGGCTGATTCGCTCGATCTCCAGCAGCCATCGCTTCTTCGTCGCAACCGCGACATATCAGGTGACCGCCTCTCCAGAGGCGACGAGCTGAGCCCGGCTCGCCAGCGTCAAATTACGCTCGAGCCACCCGACGTGGTGCTCCACCGTACGCGCGAAGAGGAACAACCGGGCCGCGATCTACGCGTTGGATAGCTAGGAGGCGCCGCCCGTGACCAGGATGACCTCACCCTGACCTTGCGGGCTGACGTGAAGCCCTTCACGGAGGCGCGCTGCCTCCTGGCGTCCGATCACGGCTTGGCAGAGCAACCGTCGCACCGGGCCGCTATCGGCGGGCTCACTGCGTGTTCCTGAGGCTCGAGGTCGAGGACCTCCCGTGGGCTGACGATTTTGCCCGGCTCGAGTCGTCTGAGATGTCTCATGGGTAGGGACGATTCCGGACTGTCGGCCCGTCGGCCGGCGC
>PKXR01000223.1 GCA_003133485.1 Candidatus Dormiibacterota bacterium | reverse complement strand
GGGGCCGGGCCGTCCACGACACCTTCGTGCCCACCTTCTCCGGCAGCGGCAGTTTTGTGTTCCTGCTGATCGCTTTCATCGGTACCTCGGTCACCCCCTACATGCAGCTCTACCTGCAGTCGGCAGTTGCCGACAAGGGCACGGCGGAGTCCGATTACGGGTATGTCCGGGCCGAGGTGATNNTGGCCGACGTGGTGGTTGCCTGCATCTTGATCACCGCCGCGGCGACTCTCCATGCCCACGGCGTGTTCAATATCACGACGCCGGGACAAGCGGCACACGCTCTCAGTCCCCTGGTCGGGGCAAGCGCCAAGTATCTGTTCGCGGTGGGCCTGCTCGGGGCGTCGTTATTAGCCGCTGGAGTGCTGCCGATTTCGACGGCGTTTGTCGTCGCGGAGGCCTTCGGCACTGAACGCGGACTGTCGAGGTCAGTTGGCGAAGCGCCTATCTTTTACGCGGTCTTTGTCGGTTTGCTGACGGCCGGGGGAATCTGCGTGCTGATCCCCGGGGTCAACCTGATCGCCGTGCTGCTGGTGACCCAGGTAGTGGACGGCGTCCTGCTGCCGGTGGTGCTGGTGTTCATGCTCCGACTCAGCAACAACGTGCGCCTGATGGGCAAACGCGCCAACGGCCGGCTGGCCAACATCGTCGGCGGCACCACCGCGGCCGTGCTGATCTTTCTGACGCTAGTCCTGTTATTCGACACGATCAAGGGCGGCTGAGCCGCTCCGGACGCGAATCAGCCAGCCGGTATCGACTTTAGGCCTGGTTTTGCAGGCCGACGCTCTAGCGGCGCTCGGCGCACGAGACTCGGTGATTTAGAACGCCACTGTCATGTTGTGGACCTCGGTCTCCCTAGTGCTTGAAGACGAACGAACGGAGGGGAATGGATGGGCCGGTAACTCCGGTGCCGGCCCGGCATCTGCCCGACCGTCCGCACTGAGACGGCGAAGTGCCCGCTGGCCCTAAAGAAGACCCAGGGCGCCCGCGGTCAGAGGGGCCGCGGTTGCCCTACCTACAGGCGGAACGCGTACAGCGTAGGAAGTCAATCACCCGTCGGCGCGTGAGGTCGGCCGTGGCCGGACGCCTCAGCTTCACTTCCATCGCGCCGCCTACTAGAAGCCACGCCCACTAACCCTCAGACGGTTGGCGTTCCGCCCACAGTCTGCCGCAGCGCTCCCGAGGGTGAGCGGCTCAAGGTGACCCGTCGAGCAGGCCCTGCACGCCGAACGCGGAAATCGCCGCCCGCGCAGCGGCAGCGCCGTCCGCCATCGCCAGGTCGACGGCGTCGTCGTCAGTGCGCCGGAGCTGAGCCAGGCGACCGAGCAAGCCGCCCGCCAAGGCGTCGCCCGCACCGGTGGGGTCTACCACCGGGAGGCCGGGCGCGGCGGGAAACTCCCGGAGAGTGTCCCGGGTGACCGCGACCTGGCCGCCCGGGCCAAGCTTGAGGATCACTGTGCGAAGGTGCCAGCGGGAGAGCACATTCCGCGCATTCTCGACGGCCTCCTCCGAAGGCGAGGGAAGCAGTGCCATCAGTTCCGCCTCATTCGCGAAGAGCATGTCCGCGCGGACCAACAACTGGCCCAGCTCATCACGGTCGCTGGCGATGAAGTCCCTCATCGTGTCCAGCGCTACCAACTCCGCTCGCGGGCACTGGGCCAGGATCTCGAGTTGGCACCGGGGGTGCATCGATCCGAGGAAGAGGATCTCGCTGTCGCGGGCTAGGGCTGGGAGCTGGGGCCGCCAGTCCAGATAGACCCCGAGCTGCTGCTCCTCTGCCACCGGTACCCCCTCGGCTGGGTGGTGCTCCGCTCGCCACCGGTAGGTCGCCCCGGGGAGTTCAGCCACGGCGGAGACGTTGACCTGAGCCGCCTCGAGGATCTCGAGGAGGGGACCGCCATCCGGGCCGATCGCCGCCGCGACTAGGACCTCGCACAGGCGGTGAGCCGCCAGGGAGAAGTAGAGGGCGGAACCGCCAGGGAGCTCGCGCCTGCGTCCCGCTCGGGTTGTCAGATCGTCGAATCCCAAGGTGCCGCTGGCGGTGATCGCCCAGCCTGAGTCGCCGCCCCGGGACTCCCTAGGAAGGGGGGAAGAGGGGGATGACAGGGGCGAGACCTCGGCTGCGGTCGTCGTGGGCCGCCCGCATCAGGCGCGCCTGCACCTGAAAGAGGATCTGGCCCACGTGATCGGGGTCGCGGTTCAAGCCCAAGGCCACGCGCAGCCCGGGGTCGACAGATTTCGTCAGGGCCGCCACCTGCTCAAAGACCCAGCCTGCGACCGATTGGCTCGACTGCATTCGGCAGCGCTCGACATGCTCCAGCAGAAGATCGGACGCCTCCAGCCGTTGCTGGGGGGTGCGCCGGTGCCGAGATCGAAAGGTGAGCTGGGCCCGGGCAGCCGCGATCTGCAGCGCGGTCACTTCATAGGGGTTCGTGTAGGCGGCGCCCAGCGACATGGGCGCCATCATAACCACGGCCGGTTTGGCCTATGCTCGAAGGGATGGCCTACTCGGAGCTCGAGCCAGAAATACTGATCGTCAGCCAGGAGCACTTCTCCGGGCGCCGGATCCGGATCACCGTGGACCGGGTGCGGCTACAGGGTGGCGGCGAGGCCGAACGGGAGGTGGTGCACCATCCCGGGGGCGTGGGCGTGGTGGCCCTGGATGAAGATGGCTCAGTGGTGCTCGTGCGCCAGTACCGCCATGCCGCCCAGGAGCTGCTCTGGGAGATCCCCGCTGGGGGCCGGGAGCCGCACGAGTCCCCGCTGGAGACCGCACGCCGCGAGCTGGCCGAAGAGACCGGTTACGCTGCGGAGTCCTGGCTGGGGGTGGGCGCGACTTTCCTGGCCCCGGGATATAGCACCGAGCTGCTCTGGTACTTCCTAGCGACGGGGCTGACGCGGGTGGAGGGCATCAGCCCCGACCCCGACGAGATCCTTCAGGCTCGGGCCTTCTCCCCGGCTGAGGTAGCCGAACTCGCGGATCAGGGGATGCTTCGAGATGCCAAGACCCTGGCCGGACTGGCTCTGGCGGGGGCACTGGACCTAGGCGCCCGCAAGCCTGGGGCCGAGGAGTAACTCGGCCCTAAACCTCGGAACTGTAGAGTGCGACAGTTGGATCGGGCAGTGATCAAACGCAACCTCGGGGAGTGAGTGAGATGGGCAATCCAGTGGTGCATTTCGAGGTCACTGGAAAGGACGGCAAGGCGCTGATGGACTTCTATCAGCAGGTCTTTGCTTGGGAGATCGACTCCGACAACCCGATGAATTACGGCCGGGTCAATACCGGGAGCGGGATCGCCGGCGGGATCGGCAGCGGCGGCGAAAACTCAGAGGCGTCGTGGGTCACCTTCTACGTCGAGGTAGAGGATCCCCAAGCCACGCTGGATAAGGTCGAGGAGTTGGGTGGCAAGGTCCAGCTGCCGGTGATGGACGTCCCCGGCGGCCCGACGATGGCTCAGTTCCGCGACCCAGAAGGTCACCTGATCGGACTGGTCAAGGCTGAGGACCCCACCCACCCGCACGAGTCCTAGCGGTCCCCGGGTCAGCTGGCGTCTATCGCCTACTCGAAGTCCAGCCCCGCGCCCAGCTGGTGCGAGGAACGGGTAGTCGGTTCTTCATCAGCAATGGCCTCGCCGCCTGATGACAGGAGCTGCTCTTGATCTCTGATGAGCTGCGCGTCGACACCTCGGGAACGCCGATCGTCGACCTCACCGCCCAGCTGCGCCGCTTCTGCGCCGGCAAGGGAGACGGTCTGGTCCAGGCGTTTGTGCCCCACGCGACGGCTGCCTTGGTGTTGCTGGAGTTAGGCGCCGGCAGCGAGAGTGACCTGCTGAGCTGGCTGAAGAGCACCCTGCCCCGGGACGTCCCCTATCAGCATCAGCACGGAAGCCGGGGCCACGGCGCCGATCACCTCTTGCCCGCGGTCCTGGGCAGTTCGGTGTCGGTGCCGGTCCTGCGGGGCATTCCGCAGTTGGGGACCTGGCAGAGCATCGCCCTGATCGACACCAATCAGGAGAATAACCAGCGCAGCGTCCGGCTCAGCTTCCTGGCCGGCTAGCGCCGCCCGAGACAGCCGAACTCGGCTGCAGGCCTCGTTCGCCCCAGGTTCCGACTAACCCCGAGCCGGAGCGTCGATCTGGTCGGCCGGGATGACCCCCAGCTTGCCGGCCCGGTAGTCCTCGAAGGCCTGCTTCAGTTCGTCGGCACTGTTCATCACGAATGGTCCGTACTGAGCCACCGGCTCGCGGATCGGCTGGCCGCCCATGATCAGGATGTCCAGGTTGGGGGTATTGCTGTCCTGCTGGAGGTCGGCCGTCACCGTGATTGCATCGCCCGCGCCGAAGACCACCAGTTGGCCCATCCGGAACTTGGCGCCCGAATTCCCGGCGGTCCCGGCTCCGGCGAGCCCGTAAACCAGGGCGTTGAAGTCGGGTCGCCACGGCAGCACCAGTTGGGCCCCCGGGCTCAGGGTGACGTGCGCCAAAGCGATCGGCGTGTGGGTGATCCCCGGTCCGGAGTGGCCGGCCACATCACCGGCGATGACTCGGACCAGGGCACCCCCGTCTGGGGAAGAGAGCAGGGTCACCTTGCCAGCCCGAATGTCCTGGTAGCGCGGAGGAGACCACTTCTTGGCGGCGGGCAGGTTGACCCAGAGCTGGATGCCGTGGAAGAGCCCGCCCGTCATCACCAGCCGCTCGGGTGGGGTCTCGATATGGAGGATCCCGGCGCCGGCCGTCATCCACTGGGTGTCGCCGTTGGTGATCAGGCCACCTCCGCCGTTGGAGTCCCGATGCTGGAAAGTGCCGTCGATCATGTAGGTCACCGNNAGGTCACCGTCTCGAACCCACGATGGGGGTGCCACGGAGTGCCCTTCGGCTCGCCGGGGGCATAGTCGACCTCCCCCATCTGGTCCATGTGCACAAAGGGATCGAGCTCAGCCTTGCTGACCCCGGCAAAGGCCCGGCGGACCGGGAAGCCGTCGCCTTCGAAGGCGCTCGGGGCGACCGTGATTGAGCTCACCGGCCGGGTAACGGTCAAAGCCGGCTCCAACTGGGGAACGCGGGGCAGAGCTAGCGGGTTGGCGGCGGTGATAGCCGGCATGAGTGCCTCCTGGTTGGACGATTCTCGTCCTGGGAAAGTCGTTGCTTATGCAATTATACCTGGTCGATGCCCGGATTCCCGCTCAGGCGCTGGACGCTTCCCGGTTATGCAGATGCTGCTGGCGGGCGGCGATGATCGGCTGGGCCACCTGCGCCGGCACCTCTTCGTAGTGGTCGAAGGTCATTGTGTATCGTCCGCGACCCTGGGTGACGGCGCGGAGCTCGATCGGGAACTGGTACATCTCCGCCAGGGGCACCCTGGCAGTCACCTGCTCCAGGTTGGCTCCCATCGGGGTCATCCCACCGATGCGGCCTCGCCGTGCATTTAGGTGGCCGATGACTTCGCCCATGTGGGCCGCAGGGACGATGACGGTCACCTCCATGACCGGCTCCAGCAAGTAGGCGCCGGCCTTCTCGACCGCCTCGCGCATCGCCATGGCGCCGGCCAGCTGGAAGGCAATGTCCTTGCCGTCGACAGAGTGGGTTGAACCATCCACCAGCCGGACCTTGACGTCCACGATCGGATATCCGGCCAGTGCCCCCTGGTCTAAGGTCTGGCGCACCCCCTTCTCCACCGAGAGACGGAACTGCTGGGGGATCGCCCCGCCGAAGATCTTGTCCTCCCAGACGAAGCCGGCGCCCCGTGGCAGCGGCTCGATCTCAATGGTGCAATCCCCGTAGAGACCGGCGCCGCCGGACTGCTTCTTGTATTTGTGCTGCTGCCGGGCTGGTCCTCGGACCGCCTCCTGATAGGGAACGAGGGGGACGGCCAACACGGCCTCCACCTGGTATTTGCGGCGCAGCTTCTCCAGGGTGACTTCCAAGTGGACGTCGCCCAGCCCGTGGATAAGGGTCTCGTGGGTGCCGGGCTCACGCTCGATTCGGAGGGTCGGGTCCTCCTCCAAGATGTGGTTGAGTCCCGCGTGGATCTTCTCCTCATCTCCTTTGGATCTGGGTCGGATCGCCATCGTGTAGGAGGTGGGTGGGAACTCGGTCACCGGGGAGGCCGCGGTCCCCTTGGGTCCAAGGGTGTCCCCGGTCGCCACATGAATCAGCTTCGTGGCGGCCCCAATCTCGCCGGCCCACAGCTGGTCAACCGGCTCCAGGGTCTTGCCCTTGGGACGGAGCGGCCTGGCGATCCGTTCCTCCGCTCCGGTGCGAGAGTTGAAGAGATGAGCGTCGCCCTTGAGGCTCCCGCTCAGAACCCGGAAGTAAGAGATCTTGCCGAAGGGATCGGCGACGGTCTTGAAGAAGAACAAGGTGGGAGGGCCGCCCCCGTCCTGGGTAGGGCTCACCCGACTCAGGCAGTTGGCCAGCGCGTCCAGTACCGGCTTCGCCCCCAAAGCGTGGGCCGGGGCGGCCACCAAAACCGGCGCCAGCTTGCCTTGGGCGGTCGCGTCGTGAAGGGCTTGGAGGAGCTGGTCGGGGGACGGCTCCTGGCCTTCAAGGTAGCGCCCAAGCAGTTCGTCGTCGGTCTCGGCAACCGCCTCGACCAGCTCCTGGCGTCGCCGAGCCGCCTCCGCGGTCAGTTCGGCCGGGCAGGCGGCCTCGCTGTATCCGCCCAGCTGATCGAAGAGCAAAGCCCGCCCCGACAGCAGATCCACCGCCCCTTTGAAGGTATGTTCTAAGCCGATCGGGATCTGGAGGGCGATCGGCTTGGGACTGAAGCGGCGCTGAAGGCCGGCATAGGTGGCCTCGAAATCGGCGTGCTCCTTGTCCAGCTTGGTGAAGACGATCAGTCGGGGCAGCTGGCGCTTGGCCAGCAGATCCCAGGTGCTCTCCGCTCCCACCGGCACGTTGCCGCCCGAGTTGGCCCCGACCACCATGACCGCCGCGTCGGCCACCGACAGCGCCTCGAGGACCTCGCCCTCGAAGTCCTGGAAGCCCGGGGTGTCGAGCAACACCAGGGCAGAGTCCTTCCATCTAAGGCAGGCGATCCCCAGCTGGACCGAGATGTGCCGGCGCTGCTCTTCGGGCTCGTAATCCAGGAGCGCCGTTCCCTGGTCGGTCGAGCCCAGCCTTGGAGAGGCCCCGGCAGCGAAGAGCAACGACTCCGCCAGGGTGGTCTTACCGTCGTGGCTGTGGCCCAGGATGGCAACGTTCAGCCCGGGCCCCCGCACGCCCACTGCCATTCCAACCCCGATTCTAGGCGGAGCTTGCCGGTCATGGACGGGTCTACTGCAAACTGGCGAGGATGACCGTCGACACTGCTGCTAGAACGGTGGTTCGGCTCATCGCGCCTTACCCCAACCTCTCAACCCTGGGGGGCGATAGCGAAATCTGCCTGAGGGTGGAAGTGGACTCCAAATCCGCGCCGCTGGAGCGCGCACTAGCGGAGATCGAAGCTGACCGGGTGGTGCTCGCCGATGACAAGTCAGTTCTGGTCACAGGCCCGCTGGACCGCCTGCTGGCAGGGGTGCGCGGCCTGCCCCCGGACCTCGCAAGCTCGGCGCCCGCGCTGGCCATACGGGAAGCGTTAGAGCACCTGAGCGCCCCGGCCCCAGCCCTGCGGCTCGGCGACGAGGTCTGGGAGTTCGGGAGCCGCACCTATCTCCTGGGGGTGGTCAACGTCACCACTGACTCCTTCAGCGGTGATGGGGTGGGCAGCAGTCCTGAGTCAGCCCTGGCGCGCGCACGGCGTCTGGTCGAGGAAGGCGCCGACGCAATCGATGTCGGAGGGGAGAGCACTCGGCCAGGGCACCAGCGGATCTCGGCACAAGAGGAGATCAGCCGGGTGGTCCCCGCTGTGAAATTGATCGCCCACGAGCTTTCGGTGCCGATCTTCGTAGACAGCAGCAAGGCCGAGGTGGCGAAGGCCGCCCTTGATGCTGGGGCGGTGGGCGTCAACGACATCTGGGGACTTCGTCGAGACCCGGAGATGGCGGGCGTGGTGGCGGCGGCGCAGGCGCCTCTAATCTGTATGCACAACCAAGGTGGCGCCGACTACGGGGATCTGCTGGGCGAGGTGCTCGCCCAGCTGCGCGATTCGCTCCAACTGGCGGAGCGGGCCAGCATCCCCCGGAGTCAGGTGGTGCTGGATCCCGGGATCGGGTTCGGCAAGATCCCGGCCCAGAACTTCCAGGTCCTGCGCCAGCTGGTGGAGTTGCGCGCATTGGGCTGCGCCATCCTGGTCGGCACCTCCCGCAAGTCGCTGATCGGGTGGGTGCTCGATCAGCGCCCGGTCGAAGGTCGCCTGCTGGGTACCGCCGCCACCGTGGCCTGGTCGATCGCCTGCGGAGCCGACATCGTCCGGGTCCACGACGTCGCCCAGATGCTCGACATCGCCCGGGTCATGGATATTCTGGCGCGCCGCCCGCCCGAGTAGGTTGCGGTGAGCCAGCCCGCGGGGAGTTCCCAAGCCGTCCTGGCGCTGGGAAGCAACCTGCCTCCGCGGGGGCGCTGGCTGGACTTGGCACTCGACTTCCTGGGGGAGGAGGGGATCAGGGTGATCGCCACCACCGCGCGGTGGAATACCACACCCCTCGGCCCGGTTCCCCAGCCTGACTACCTCAATCAACTGCTGCTGGTCCGGGGTCCGCGCCGAGGCCTCGGCTGGCTGGATCTGGCCCAGGCAGCTGAGGTGCGGGCGGGGCGCCGCCGCGAGGTCTCCAAGGGGCCCCGGACACTCGATGTGGACGTCATCCTGATCGAGAGCGAGAGCTGGGATTCCCCGGAGCTGACTGTGCCTCACCCCGGGCTGTTGCAACGGCCGTATCTACTCCGAGGCGCCGCCCAACTGGTCCCCGACTGGACCCATCCACTCGAGGGACTCTCAATCGCGGAGTTGGCCCGACGGGACCTGACCGGCTGCTGGGCCTGGGTTGATCCGGCCCNNGACCTTGCAGACCGGGTTGAGGTCGGGGGGCTCGCTGAGGTCCAGATACCAGGCCTGCTCGACGTGGAAGCGCTCCACCCAGATCCCTCCATCCCGGATGGCCAGCCCGACCCTTACCGTCCGGCCCTCCTGGTCCGGGACCGCCCGGGAGAGCAGTCCGTCGACGGTCCCGAGCCAACCGTGGACCTCGCTCAGCTCACGAAGCTCGTAGCCGCCCTCGCCGAGGTCGAACTCCACCACCAACTCGACGAACGGACGAGGCGTGTTGTGGCGGTGAGTGCAGATCTCCTCATCGTCGTGGTAGAGCTCGCAGTCACTGCCAGGCCCGTAAGTGCCGACGTACGTGAGCAGCGCGTCCCAGTGGAAGTGCAAGGTGGCGGCGTACCGGTGCGGCGGCTCGCTCGCGGGGAGCCGGACGGAAGCATGAAAGGTGCGCTCGCCGCTGCTCGGCTCCAACTCATGGCCAACGTCATGAACCACCAGGGTGGCTCGCTCCAGCCCGTCCAGTAGCTCGGCGGCCAGTTCCTCGTACGTGGGGAAGTAGGTCTCGCTGATCTCGCCGGTATCTCCAGCGCCGTCTCTCTTCATCTCCTCCCTCGAGTCCTCACCTTTCGGCGGGCCGCGTCCGCGACCGCCAGGATGGTGGCTCCGACTGGGCGAAGCTGAAGGAATCTAGCACCCGCGTAGCGGATCTTTTCCCCACCGAAGCCGAGCTTGAACTGCGCCAGCCCTCGCCAGGGATGGTCGGGGTCCTCGTTTTCAGGAATTCCCCACAGATCGTAGTGGTGACATCCCTCGGCGCGGGCTCGCAGCATCGCCCGCCACTGGAGGAGTTGGTTCGGCATCCGGTCCCGATGTCGCCCGCTGGCACCTCCGTAAAGGTAGATCGCCTCCCCGGCAAATGAGGCGGTGAGGATTGCCGCCACCACCTCTCCGTCGACCTGCGCGGCGAGAATGCGGGCGCTGCTTCCCAGTTGCTCCGTGACCACCGCCAGATGCTCGCGGCTGGGGAGATGAATTCGTTGCCGCTCCTCCGTAGCCTCGATGCAGGCGGCCAGATCATCCAAGGTGGCCTCCTCCTGGATGATCACCCCCCGCCGTTCGGCCAGCCTCACGTTGTATCGCGCCTTGGAATGGAAGCTGGTAAGAATCGCTTCCGGCTCTGGCCTCAGGTCCACCGAGACCGTCGCGAGCGGTTGGTGCGCGTGGCCAGTCGCCCAGCCCAGCCAGGGGTGGTCGGCCGGAAGAGCTTCAGCCCCCCAGGGCACCTCCAATTCCAGAGCCAGGGCACGCCGCCGCCGCCCGAGCTCGACCAGAGCCTGCACAACGGCCTCGAAACTGGCCACGTCCGAGGCGGCACAGACCGGCCCTCTGGGCACATATATCCTCGAGAATCCCGGCACCCCGCTGCGGGTCACCTGGGCGGATACCGGCAAGGGGCCGGCGCTGGTCGCGACTTCCAGGCGGTGGGTCACCCAGCCAGCCCGGCCCTGAACCTCTCCCCAAGCGTAGGACTGCAGCAGGTTGGCCGCCGGCCACTCCCTAAGGCGGGCATCCCACTCCGCCGCCGCCTGCGACCTAGCCGGCGCCATCACCGGGGCATTCTGGCAGACGGCCCATTTGGAACCGGAGCCCTTCCCCAAAGTCTGAAGCTGGCCTATGCTAGTATCGCGCCGACCGCTAGTGGGGAGGGCGGACCCGAATTCACTTCGGGTTGCCCTATTGGAGCTACTCGGCAGAATGCAAAACCAGGGAAGCCTCGGGCCGACCACCGTCGCCGAATTGCTCCAGACCATGCAGCAAGAACGGGCGACCGGCACGCTCTCGCTCGCCAGCAGCGGCAGCCAGTGCTCACTCCACTTCCTCTTCGGACACCTCTTCCACGCCGTGAGTGGCGAGGGGGACGGCGAACCTGCGGTGATCGTCGCCCTCAGCTGGGGGGACGGCGAGTACAACTTCAATCCGAGGGCCAAGCTGCCTCCGGAGGAGACCATCAACAGCTCCACCGAGGACCTGCTTGCCCTCTGGCGGAATGGGAGGGAGAGCCGCCTGACGGTCTCCAATGGTTCGGTGCCGGTCAAAGTGGCCGCGGCGGCTACCCCAGCGTCCAACGGTGAGGCGGGCGAGGATCTCGAAGCCGAGGACCAAGACTGGCTCGACACGGTAGCGTCCGGCGATCCGGCGGCCGAGCCGGCCGACATCCCGACCTTCCAGACCCCCGCACCTCCCGCTCCCGCCCTCGAGCGGTCGGTCGCCGCACCTCGTCCCTCGGTCGCGGCTTCGGCCCCAGTCCCGAAACTCCGTCCGACACCGGAGCCAGAGGGCTGGCCGGCCAGCCGGCCAGCCCCGGCCGTGGCCCCGGCGGCAACCGAGCGGGTCCGCCCGGCCGCCACCGCCAGTCCGGCGTCACCTCCGCCGACCACTGGTGGGGTGGGGAGCGCGAGCGACCGGCCGCTCGCGGGAGCGGCAAGGACCCAGCTTTCGCTGGTGATCCCAATGCCGTCGGGGACTTCCCTGCATAGCGGCCTCAAGGCCAGCTTTTTGAACTTTCCGATGTTGCTCAGGACGCTGAACGAGGACGGCTTCTCTGGCTACGTCAGCGTCACCGGGGAGAAGGACTCCCGGAACGTTGGGCACATCCTGTTCCGGGAAGGGGCGATCATCCAGGCTCAGCAGCGATCGGCCGGTTCCTACCGCCGCCACAAGGCAGCCCTCCAAGAGGTGGTTCGAGGCGTCGGTGCCGGAGAGGGACTGATCGATGCCATCGAGGTGCCTCCCGCCCTGGTCGAGTCGGTTGGCGGCTTGGTGGTCGCCAACTCGTTGTTGGTCCAACTCCCTTCGCGGATTGTCGATTTCGACGCCCTCGTCGAGTTCGTCGAGGAGCAACCTCTCACAGGAGGCATCCTGGTCACCTCCGGTCAGGATCAGGTGTCGGTCGTACTCTTGAGCGAAGGCCGGGCCAAGGGCAGCTACAGCGCCACCGACCCGGATCTGACCGAGGGTCCGAGCGTGGCTGCGGCCGCTTGTGGGGACCGGGAGGCGAAGATCGACGTCATCGTCGCTCCTCCGGGTCCACTCCCGGTGATCGAGCTCGCGGAGATCGCCTGACCCTTCGGAGCATGGTGCCCGGAGCGAGCGGTCGCAGGCGGCTCCTCCTTTTCGCCGGCCCAGTCCTCGCCCTTCTAGCTGCCTCGTTCGTAGCTGGTTGTGGGCCGCTCTCCCCGCCCCAGATCACCGACGTGTCTCCGGCGCCCAGTCAGGGGGCGGTTCATACCGTCGACCCCCTGGTGATCACCTTCAACACCGCGATGAACAAGCTGTCGGTCGAGCGTCGGCTGTACATGCGGACCCGTAAGGACCATTTCCCCCCGGACTGCTCGATCGCCAGCGCCGTAGACGGACGCAAGACCGGTTGTCACTTCGTCTGGCGGAGCCCGCGGGTGATGACCCTGATTCACCCGCGTCACCCCTGGGCGGTCATCACCACCTATCGGGCGACCCTGGTGGGAGGGATTGAGGCGGCCAACGGTGCCGTCAACCCTCTCTCCCACTCCTGGGAGTTCTCCACCGAGGGCGGACCGCAGGTCTCGTCCACGTCGCCCTCTAGCGGGGGGACCTTGGGGCCGGATCAGGCCATCTCCATCAACTTCAGCCGGGACATGATCCCGGCGGCGGTCATGAAGGCGGTAACGCTGTCTCCAGCCCCGAGCGGCGGTTACCTTCTCGCCCAGAGCTCGACCGTTCCGGGGCGCTTCCTAGTGGAGCCGAACCTGCCCCTTGTCCCCGGTACGACCTACACCCTGGCGATCGCCAGGTCAGCGTTGGACATGGATGGCGACCGCCTGCAACGGGCCGTCCATCTCCACCTCACCGTGGGCCGTCTGGGCAGCACCACGACGGTGGTCTTTCCGGCCGGTCCGTCCCCCACGGACTACACCGAGGTGCTGGCCGCATCCCCCGGCCAGCTGCCGGGCGACCCGCCGGCACTCCGCGTGCTCGCCACCGCGCCAGCCGGGCAGCACTACCTGTACACCTGGCCGTCTCCCGATGGGGCACACCTGGCTGTCGAGTTGACAGGCAGTCAGCCGATCCAGGTGATCGATCTCACTTCCGGCAAGAGCATCTCCGTGCTCGGCAGCACCGGAAGTGACGGGGCGGCTTGGAGCCCCAACGGGCAGCAACTGGCATTCGTGGTGGATGGGGCCCTCCGGGTCTACACGGTCGCCAACGCCACCTCGCTGACCCTCGCCACCTCGCCCAGCATGCACGGACCGCTCGCCTGGCGGGTGGACGGCTTGGTGGTGGCCGCGGTGGCGGCCCCGACCGGCGATCCCACCCGGGTGGCCCTTCTCAGTCCAGGACTCAAGGCGATCACCTTCTTGCCCACCTCCGCTGCCGCCGTCGCTGACGAGGGTGACCCGGTCTGGAGTCCGAGCGGCAGCAGCTTGGCCTTCGCTGTGGGAGACGGCAGCGACCCCGCCCTGTGGATCTATCAACCGCTGAATACCAGCTCTCCGCTCAGCCGGCTGACAGCGGCTGCGGGCCAGCCCCTAACCTACCTCGACTCGGACACGATCCTGGTCCAAGAACCGACCGGAGCCCTTGCGGGCGTCTCGACTACGACCGGGACCTCGACCGTGATCGTAGGCAGCAGAGGTGGCCACTACCCCCTGGCGGCCGCCGCGACTGCGACCGGACGCCAGGTCGCCTTCACCGTCAGCGTCGACGGGGAGGTGCAAGTCTACCTCGCCAACGACGACGGCACCGGAGTGGAGCCCCTGACGAGCTTTTCCGGCAAGCTCCTGCTTGACGCCGGGCCGCCCAGCTTCGTCGGCGGGTGAGCCAAGCGGCCGACTCGGCTGGCCCCATCCCGCTACCCTCTCTCCCTGAATGAGGGTAGGGCGCGGGCGGAGCTCGTGGTGGGATCTGCCGCCATGGCCACCGCAGACCGCTCTCGTAGTGAGCTCCCTCGCCCCGGTCATGGTGGGAACCGGGGTCGTCGCCCACTATGGACTCGTCCCGGCGGGTAAGAGTCTGGCGGCTCTGGGAGTCGCCGTTTGTCTGGGGTTCGGTCTGCGAGGACTCATTCGCACCTCCAGCCCGGCGGGACCTCCCGGGTTCCGGGTGTCCGTCCTCTGGGCCGACAGGGAGTTGCCGCGATCGACAGTCGCCTGGCTCGCCGTCGCCTTAGGGCTCAGCATCTGGCTGGCGGCGACGAGTTCCTGGTGGCTGCTGGCGCTGGGAGCCGTGAGCGTGGCGGCCGTTGCGGTCTTGGGCCGCTCTCTCGCCCAGAACCGCGCAATCGGCTGGGCCCAGGTCGGCTTGCTCGCGGCCGCCGAACTCCTCGCGACCTGGGGGACGGTCTGGGTCGAGCTGGATCGCCTGCCCTGGCTGGGAGTGGTGGCCGCTGCCTTTCCCGCCAGCCTGGCGACCGCCCTGCTGCTGCTGGCCCAGATGCGCGACAGGTCGACCGACTCAGCGGAAGGGGCGGCCGATCCGGTGGCCGGTCTCAGCGAGATCCGGTCTCGAACTCTGTTTCAGGGGCTTCTCGTGCTGGCGCTGGCGGTTCCGCTCCTGATCACAGTGCCCGGACTTGACGGGGCGGAGTGCTTCCTGCCTTGGCTGCTCGCGCCCCTCGCCGAGGGGCCGCTCCGAAATTCCAGGTCAGCTGATATGGCCCTCCGCGAGCGAGCAGTTCATCAGGCCGCATTGCTCCTCTTGACAGGCTCAGCGCTCCTCGCCGTGGGGATCTGGACCGGCTGAAACGGGGCCAAAGAAGGACCTGCCTCAGGCCTCGCGGCGGGNNCGGCCGGTAGTCCGTACTCGGGAAGGAGCAGATCGACGGTTCGCTCCCAGGTGAAGCTCTGGGCCCGCCTCCAGGCGGCCTGGCCCATCGGCACGTCGGCCTCCGCCGAGTTTGAGATGACCCGGGCGATCGCCTCCGCATAATCGGCCGGGTTGTGGCCTTCGACCAGATACCCGGTCCGCCCGTCAGCCACCACGTCGCGCAAGCCGCCCACCGAGGCGGCTACCACCGGGGTGCCACACGCCTGCGCCTCCAGGGCAACCAGCCCGAACGACTCGGTGTGCGAGGGGACCACGACCACGTCGGCCAGGCAGTAAAGCAAGGCCAAGCGGTCCTGTGGCTGGGCGCCGAGGAAGCACACTTGGTCGGATAGCCCAAGTTCCCGGACCCGCGCCTCCAACACCCCAAGCTGATCCACTTGGGCGCCGTCGCTGCTGACGTCACCGACGAATAGGAGTTGGACTGGCTCCTCAACGTCGTGCCGCTTCACCAGCGCGGCGAATGCGTCCAAGAGGGTATCCGGCCCTTTGAGCGGCTCCAAGCGTCCCGCGAAGAGGACCACCTTACGGCCAGTCAGCTTCATCCGACGCCGAAGTCGGTCAGGATCGCGGGGCTGGAACCGCACCAGGTCAACCCCTGGTGGAGCCACCACCACCTGCCCCTGGCGGGCCCCGTAAAGCCTTCTCAGCCCCTGCGCCTCGCCGGGAGTGTTGGCCACCAGCCGCGCCCCCCCAGTGACCGCCCTGAGCTCGGCCAGGAGCCGCTGCGGGCCATCCCCATCGAAGCCGTACTCCCCTTTGACCGCGGCCAGCGTGTGAGCGGTGTGCAGCCAGGGCACCCCCAGCTGCTCGGCCAACTCCGCCGCCACGTCGACGGTCAGCCAGTAATGGCTATGGATGGCGAGATAGCGCCGGCCCGAACGCTGCATGAAGTAGCGGACCCCTTCGAGGTACTCGTCGCGCGTGTTGGGCAGCTGATGCTTCGATAGTCTCCGAGCTGGGCCGGCGTCGATCGCGACCACCCGACTACGGGGGCCCATCGCCTGCTCGGCAGGCTCGTCAGGATCTGTCCGACGGACGAAGACGTCGGTGTGCACGCCGCGAGCACCGAGCTCCTCGCAGACAGACCGGACGTACACGTTGAGCCCGCCGTTCTCCCGCTGGCCCAGCCGGGCGAGCGGGGACGCGTGCAGGGAAAGGAACGCGATGGTGTCGCCCTGGCCCGCTCCGTTATTTCCTGGCGGCGCGGTCAAAGACGTCACTCCCGCCCGGTCGCCGGGCCCAGCTGGAGCCGCCAGAGCGGCTTGTCCACAGCGCCCAGGTGGTATTTGTAGGCTTCGCTGCCGCGCAGGAAGTCCGCGGTGTGACATCCCTCTTCGATAGCCACCCGGATACCCTCCGCGACGCAAAGTAGTCCGGGGGACAGCGCGGCCGCGGCCGGCTGGTACCCCGAGTTGTAGAGGTGCCACGTGTCAGAGACAGTGAAGCCGAGGGTGGACGCCGTCAATTGGTCGGATGCCTCGATGAATTGAATCCTCAGCCAGCCTCTCTCCTCGAGAGCTAGGCACGCGGCGCGAATGAACCCCTCCACTTCAGGGGTCAGGAACGCCACCTTGTGCGGTCCGCTGGCCCTAAGGATCGGGAAGAAGGCGTCGATCGCCTCCTCCAGGCCTAGATCGGCCTGGGTGACGAGGCGCCAACCCGGCTGCTCGGTCTCCAGCCGGCGCAACTTCCGCCGGAGCTCGTGCCGGTCCTTCTTGTTGAGACGTCCGGTCAGGTAGCCCTCGAAGTCGCCGCCCAGGACCACCTGCGGGCTGACCTCCTCCTGAGTCAGGTCCTGGCTCAGCTCCAGACGCTCGGCGGCCTGGCGCAGGGCGGCCAGGGCCGGAGAGTCGTCGAGAAGGAAGTGAAGGTCCAGAGCCACCACGCTCCGCGAAGGTTCTCCGTAGAAAAGGTGCTCCAGGGCGCTTGCGGCAACTTCCGCCGCCCGGGACGGGCGGAAGAGGAAGCCGAGGTGATCGGAGAGGTCGACGCCCCCACCGAAGCCGAACAGCGGGGGCCCGTCGGCCCCGCGCTGAAGAGGGACGATTCCCGCCACCTGGTCCGCATCGGACATCACCAGACAATGCAGTTCCCGGTCGGCGCCGAAGGCTTCCCACCAGCTCCACTGCCAGTCCCAGGAAAGGAAAGGATTGATGGGCTCGCCCGCGGCCTCGACCTCGTTCCAATCGGAGCGTAGCCGCCTCAGCCCTTCAGTGGTGGTGATCTCCTCCACCCGCAGGCCGCGGTCGCGCGGATTCAGTGCCGGATGCGCCCCGGAGGGCGCTGGACATGAGGCCCCGATGCTTGCTCCACCCTGAAATCCTGCCGCTCTGCCGGGGCTGCCCGAGCCGCAGCCAGCGAGATGACTCTACCATCGCCGCCAGCGGCCAATCATCTCAGGAGAGAAGGCACCAGCTTGAACAACACCGGTCGGGCGGAGGTGCAGATCTGGGCGGCTGGCACGGGCGGCGGCCACCTCAGCGTCGCCCACGCGCTGGTCGCGGCCCTCGCCGCCGACGGCGCCGGGCGGGTCAAGGTGGCTTTGGACGACCCCTTGCGCCATCCGATCGGTCGAACGGNNTGAGGACGTCGCCGGCGCTCTGGGGGGTCCTGTTCCGTGGTTTCAGCAGCCGAGGCCTCAGCTCGGGAATGGATCGTTTCCTCCTCCGCCAGCTGGTGCCGGCCATGGCCGAGAGGACCCGGCTTCGGTCCCCGCAAGTGATTGTGAACTGCCACCCACTCCTCGGCCCGGCGGCGCGCGCGGCCGCTGACGCGGCCTCGGTGAACGGCAATTCACCCGCTTTGATCACACTTATGACCGACTTGGTCGGGGGCCATCGGGGCTGGCTGTCGCCCCGACCCGACGCCATTCTGACCGCCACCCGCGAGGCCACCGACTGGTGCCTTCAGCACGGCGTGCCTGCCCACCTGATCCGGGAAACCGGGCTCCCCATCGACCCGGCACTCTCCGCCGAGCCTGTCCACCCGGAGGGTCGCCGCGAACTTCGGGCGTCCTTGGGGCTCGA
>PKXR01000094.1:241-4995 GCA_003133485.1 Candidatus Dormiibacterota bacterium | reverse complement strand
CGACCGTATCCGCCGCGCCGAAGGCGACCGAGACCTGGTGTTCGTGGTGCCGCCGGATGGGCGGGTCTTGCGGTCACCTCTCGATATGCGCCTGCTCATGCAGTACACGAGGGGCTTCCAAAAGCGGATTGCGATCGTCTCCGGCGATCCTCAGATCCAGGCGCTGGCAATTCGGACCGGGTTCCCGACCTTCGCGTCGTTGGCGCGGTTGGAGCAGGGAGCGCCGTTGCGGGGTGTCCCCGACGTGGCAGCGGCTGCGNNTGAGTGGGCGAGCTGGCGAATTGCTCGCGACTGGAGAGGAACCCCCGCCTACCCAGCTAGCCAAGCGGGGCCCCTCCGCGCTGCTGGCCGCCGGCACCGGTGGAGCCGCCGGGTGGTGGGCGCGGATCAAACAGACGTGGGACTCTCAGGGGAACCAGAAGCGCCCCATCGCGATCGGCGCGGCCGTTGTGGTGGTGCTGCTGCTCTTCTTGATCTTTCAGTCCGCCACCGTCACCCTCGGCGTCCGGGCCCACCGACTTGCCGACACCGCGACCATCCAGGGCACCACTGGCCCCAACTCCGGTCACACGCTGGACCAGATCGCCACTGAGGCGCTGCAGAGTCAGACTTACAACCAGAACTTCACGGTCACCCCGAGTGGGACGCAGTCACTGCCGCCAGTGCCAGCGACTGGGGACCTGGAATTCTGCTGGAGTGGGCCAGCTACAGGGCTGACTCTGTCGTTCCAGGGCAACGCCCCGGATTTTCTTGACAGCACCACCAGTGGCGTCGGCGTAACGACCACCACAGCCGGCGAGGCCCAGACGGNNCCACCGCCGGCGAGGCCCAGACGGTGGCGCCGCTCCCGAACTGCCCCACATATTCTGCGGGAGTCGCGGTCCAGGCGGACGCAAACACTGTGGGAACCCAGGGCAACGTCGGTGCCTCATCGTCGTGGAGCTGGAGCAATTACTCGGCGTCCGGTTGTGTCAGCCCCGGGGTCGGCTGCAACAGTGACGCCAGTAAGTTACAGATCATCAATTCGGCAGCCATGACCAGTGGTGCGAATGCAACAACCCAGTCAGTGTTCTCCACCGCGGATGCAACAGCTGCCCAGACCCAGCAGCAGACCATTGACACGAACCTGACCAAAAAGGCCAAGAACGATCTCACGAAATTGGCTGGCAAATCGGTCATCGCTCAGGATGCGGCAGGCAACGGCGTGACGGTCACCATCACCAATCCGACCCTGCCGACGGGCTGCAATACTTCCGCGTCGACGCCTTGTCCGGCCGCGACGAATCAGACCCTGACTGTTTCAGTGACTGCCGCGGCGACCGCTTATAACCCCGCCGCAGCCAGAGCAGCCGTGCTGCAAGACCTCAAGTCCAAGATCCCTTCGAATGCGGATCTCCTTGCGGACCCCAATCTAGGGCGTCTCAAGGTGGTCTCGGCGGGGGCCGGCGGAACGGTGACCATCAGCTCGCATGCGGTCGGGTACTGGGCACCCAAGCTCAACCTCAAGCCCTTCCAGAGCAAGCTGGGATTCATGAGTCCCGGGGCAGCCAAGACCTATCTCCTGTCGCAGCTCCCCNNGGCTCCAGCACTGTCGCTATCTCCCAGTCGCCCTTCGGGTGGCCGTGGCTGCCGATCCTCTCAGGGAATATCCACTTAAAGCGGGTATCTCTCGCCCTGGGGCACAGCGCTGGCTAAGGCTGCTGGTACAACTCCGCTAGGCAGGTTGTTGGCGCTCGACCCTGGGCGCACGAGGGTTGGGGTGGCCGTGAGCGACGAGACCCGAACCATTGCTCAGCCCTACTCCACGGTGATGCGGAGAGCGGATCGGCGGGATCTGAATGAAATCGCGCGGTTGGTCCGGGAGCTCTCGGTCACCGAGATCGTGGTCGGACTGCCGCTGCAGCTGGACGGCCAGGAGGGCGAGTCGGCCGGAGAGGCGAGGGGATTCGGGGCTGCGGTGGCGCGAGCGACTGGGGTGCCGGTCAGCTACGTGGACGAACGGCTGACCAGCAAGCAGGCGGAGCGCCATTTGATCGCCACCGGAACCTCGCGTGCCCGCCGGCGCGAGGTCGGGGACCAGGTGGCGGCTACTCTCATCCTGCAACAGGCGCTAGCCGCCCCCAAGAGGCGCGACAAATGAAACGCCACCCGATCATCGGCTGCCTATTGGTGCTGGTAGTGCTGCTCGTCGGCGCTGGCGCCGCCCTGGCCGTGGTCACCCGCAACGAGCTGTCTCCGCTGCGATCGAGCCAATCTCACAAGGTGCTGTTTACCATCTCCAAGAACGAGTCCCTGAGCGCGGTCTCGAGCGGCCTTCAGGCCCGCCAGTTGGTGCGCAGCAGTCTCTTCTTTAAATTCTTGGCCGAAACCAAAGGATTGCAAAAGGACCTCAAGCCGGGCAAGTTTGCATTGGACCCTGGCATGTCGGCCGCAGAGATCGTGGATGTGCTCAAGGGTCGCCCTCTGAGCATGGCCTTCAATGTCACCATCCCGGATGGGCTCCGGTTGGCCCAAGAGGCGCAACTGTTGCAGTCGGATGGACTCTTCTCGGCGGCCAGCTACCTCAAGGTTGCGAATGCAGCCACCGTCTTTACGGGCATCACGCCCCTCTCAGGAACTCCCGCGGGAGCCGGCTGGGAAGGGTTCGCCTTCGGGGATACGTACCAAGTCCTCCCCAAGATAACGCCCTACCAGGTACTCGAGCGACAGCTGCAGGACTTCGAATCAAGGGTAGGGCAGCAGATCGAACAGGGCGCCGTCAAGGTGGGACTGACGCCGTTTCAGGTGGTGGTGCTGGCGTCCATCGTGTCCGCGGAGGCCGCCACGGTCTCCGACCGGGGTCTGGTGGCGGGAGTCTTCTTTAACCGACTGCAGGCGGAAATGCCGTTGCAGAGCGATGTCACCGTGCTCTATGCCCAGTCCTTGGCGGGCGACGACTCCACCACTGTCAACACCCAATTCGTCTCTCCCTACAACACCTACCTCAACGCGGGACTCCCGCCGGGACCCATCGACAGCCCCGGGATCACCGCCGTCGAAGCCGTGCTCCATCCCACCGCCAGCAACTATTTCTACTTTCTCGCATTGCCCAACGGTAAGGTGGAGTACAGCGTCACGCTGGCCCAGCACAATGCGCAAATCCAGGAGGCCGGACTCGGATGAGGCACTGTTCGGGGCCTAAGGTCGGGGGGCCTCGTCTCAGGTGACACCCATCGAGGCGCTGGGGTGGGGTGTCCTGGGCCTTGGGGGTGGTGCCCTCATGGGCCAGCTCTCCCTGCTGTTGGAGCGATCCCTCAAGGACGGTGACCCGCCTCCCCGGCTCGGCCCCGGCCGGCTCGAGTTAGTGGTGCTGCCAGTTCTGGGATTTGTCGGCTTTGCCGCCTTCGCGCTGCGTCAAGGGATGGGACCCGGACTGCTGGTCCACAGCCTCTGGATCCTGGTACTGCTGCAGATCCTCGGATTCGACCTGAAGCACATGCTGATCTTGGACGTGATCACCTTTCCGACGATCGCGCTGGCCCTGGTACTGGCGAACTTCAGCCCCGACCTCTCAGTGGTTCGGGCTCTCTTCGGGATCCTCTTGGGCGGTGCATTGCTGCTCCCCTTCGCCCTGGTGAGTGAGATCTTTCACAACGGCGAGGGTTTTGGCTGGGGCGACGTCAAGCTGGCGATGGTGATCGGGGCGATCACCGGGATGAGCCTCAACTATGGCGAGCTCTACGCGCTCTGGGCCCTGATCGCCGGCTCCGTGATCGGGGGAGTGGTCACGATCATCTTGCTGGTGAGCCGGCGGGTGAAATTTCGCGACGCTCTGCCGTACGGCCCGTACCTAGTGGCGGGAGCCGGGCTGANNTCGGCTACTCGTCCTGGTTGGCCCGCTTGCCGGCGACCATCTGCTCCAAGGCGGTGATCGGCTCACCGGCCAGTCGCGTCCCCTGGTCTGTCTTTAGCACCGCAATCGCCTCGTCCGCGTCCATGCCGCGCCGGTAGGGCCGGTGGGCGGTCAGGGCCTCGTAGACATCGGCGACCGCCAGGATGTCGGCTCCGTGGGGCATCTCTGGACCGCGCAGATGGCGGTGGTACCCGGAGCCGTCCAGCCGCTCGTGGTGGGCGGCGGCCATCTCCGCCACATCGTCGAGGGGCCAGAGCGGGGAGAGGATGTCGTGCGTGATCGAGGTGTGGCGTTGCATCTCCTCCATCTCCTCGGGAAGAAGCGGGCCCGCCTTGTCCAAGATGGCGTTGCTCACCGCCAGCTTGCCGAGATCGTGAAGGAGACCGGCCAGACCGACTCGGTCCTGCTCGGTCGCGGTGAAGTTCAAGTTCTCGGCCATCAGCCGTGCGATGGCTGCGGTGCGGGTCGAGTGATTGGTGGTCCAGGGGGACTTGGCGTCGACCACGGCGGCGAACACCTCGCCGATCCGGATCATGTCGTCCATGCTGGAGGAGGGGATGGCCCTCGGTTCTGGGTCCAGGTAGCCAACGTGCTCCGGTTCGGTGATCTCGCTCAGCTGGCGCCACAGCTTGTTGCCGCCGGCGTGGGCAAGTACCAGGTCGACCAAAACGGGATCGAACCATTTGCCCCGGCGCTGACGAAGCACCGTCTCCGCCGCCCGGCCTCCTCCCCGGCGAAAGAAGATCTCCACCGTCTGGCTAAGCAGGGCGATCCTCGACAGCAGGGGAATCTCCTCCCCCTTGAGGCCGCGCGGCCGGCCCGAGCCGTTCCAGTGCTCATCCAGGTTCAGGACCGCGGCGGC
>PKXR01000094.1:0-176 GCA_003133485.1 Candidatus Dormiibacterota bacterium | reverse complement strand
GATCTTGAGCTCGGCCTTGGTGACCAAGTCATCCGCCTGAAACCAGTGAGTGACGCTGTAGGCGTTGGCCGAGCAGCCGGCGTCCTTGAGCAGGAGCGCGTAGTACAGGTCCTGGCGCTCGGCGGGCCGCAACTCCAGCCATTTGGCGATCTGCATTCCCAACCAGCAGGTCCGGA